>CAZJNP010000105.1:0-8645 GCA_964547355.1 uncultured Calditrichaceae bacterium | reverse complement strand
GCATTAGTTCCTATGAAGATATTATTAGAAATATTCCCCAGAGCTTAAGATTTAAAGGCAGGCTCGATTTGCCGGAACCGCTGTCGGAATTGGAAGCCAAAAATTTAATGCAATCCATTGCCGAAAAGAATGTGACCGGCGTTTCCTTTTTAGGTGGCGGTGTTTACGATCATTACGTCCCGGCCATTGTGGATGATCTTTCTTCTCGATCGGAGTTTTACACCTCCTACACGCCGTATCAGCCGGAGGTAAGTCAGGGTAATCTGCAAAGCATGTACGAGTTTCAGTCCATGATTTGCGAGCTAACCGGCATGGATGTGACCAACGCTTCCATGTACGAAGCCGGTTCCGCATTAGCCGAAGCCGTACTGCTTGCCTTGGCGCATACCGGAAAACGCAAAGTCATTCTCCCTCAAACGGTCAATCCCCATTACCGGGAAGTGGTAAAAAGTTACATCGTGAATATGGATGTGGAACTGGTGGAGCCGGAAGCAAATGATTTGGGCGTCAATATTGCGCAGCTGGAAACAGAATGGGATGATACGGTGGCCGCGGTGGTGATCCAGCATCCTAATTATTTCGGTTTTCTGGAAGAGATGGATCGTATCTCTCAAATAAGAGAGGGGAAAAGCGGATTATTCATTCAGGTATATGATCCTATTTCACTCGGCTTATTACAGCCTCCCGGCAGTTTTGGCGTCGATATAGCGGTGGCAGAAGGCCAGAGCCTTGGAAACGAACAGAATTTTGGCGGGCCTTTTGTTGGTCTTTTTTCGACCACCCAGCAGTTGGTTCGGAAAATACCGGGACGCCTTTCAGGAGTTACCGTGGATGTGGACGGGAAAAGAGGATTCGTTTTGACCTTGCAAACCCGCGAACAGCACATCCGCAGAGAAAAGGCGACCTCCAATATTTGTACCAATTCCGGTTTGATGGCATTACGGGCGGCTATTTATTTAGCAGCCATGGGAAAAGAAGGCATGCGTCAGGTGGCAGACCTTTCCCTGCAAAAGGCGCATTATTTAGCAGAAAAATTAGCGGAAATAAGGGGAATTGAACTGGCTTCGTCGCGCCCGTTCTTTAAAGAGTTTACGCTGCGGCTGCCAATTCCGGCAAAGGAACTGGTAGATCAGGCGCTTAGGGAAAAGATTTTTGCCGGGATTCCTTTGTCCGCACTGGGCATGGAGAATCATCTTTTGGTTGCCGTAACCGAAAAACGATCCCGGCAAGAGCTGGATGCCTTCGTTTCAGTTGTTAGAAAAACCATTGAATAAAGGATGGCGATGGCCAAGATTTTAGTAGCGGATGATAACGACGAGATGCGGGAAACCTTATCCCGGATTTTTTCATTTTACCAGTTCGAGGTGGTTACGGCTGCTAACGGCCAGGAAGCCCTTGAACTGGCGCAACAAACCCATCCGGATCTGATTATCATGGATGGCATGATGCCGGTTATGGACGGGTTTGAAGCCTGTAAAGCGCTCAAGTCAAAGTCCGAAACCAGAGATATCCCCATCATCTTTCTCACGGCTAAATATACGGATCCGGAGCACCGCATCACCGGTCTTGAATTGGGTTGCGACGACTATATGCTTAAGCCGTTCAATTCCAAAGAGCTGGTGACCCGGGCAAAAACCATTTTAAAACGGGCAGAAATCTTAAAGTATTTAAAGAACGAAAACGCGGAACTGGCCGATCGCAACGCCCGCATACAAGGACAGTTACAATCGCTCCTAAAACAAGCCAGACAAGCCGATAAGGATTCGTTTATCGATCAGCTTACAGGGCTGTATAGTTTTACATTTTTCAAGAAAAGGCTGCATGAAGAATTTGTACGCGCCAGGCGGTATAATAAGAATCTGTCATTGGTGGTAGCGGAAATCAATCATCTGGATCAGGTGGAAGAACAATACGGACAGCAGGTGGCGCATTACATCATTATGAAGCTGGCCAATATTCTGCTGAATCGCACACGCACTTCGGATGTGCTTTCTTCCGATCAGGAAGGCCGGTTTTACGTGATTCTGCCGGAAACCGATACTCAGGGCGCTTTTCAGGAGGCGGAACGCATCCGGATCATATTGGATAGCCCCGATTTTTCCAACGATGAAATTCTTTCCACTTTACAGGTTGGCCGGAGAAAAAAATTAGAACAACTGCAATTACATTTTAATCTGGGAGTAGCCACCTTTGCCGGCGACTCCGAAGAAAGAAAAAGTGAAGATGAACTGCTGCATCGCGCTTTGGAAGCGTTAAGGAAGTCAAAACGGGAAGCGCCCAATCGCACTGCAGTAGCCGATTAGAAATATTAACAACCCATGAAGTTTTGGCTAATAGAAAGGTTGTTTCATGTACAGTAAATTGATTTTTGAATTAAGTAAAGAAGGACGCAGAGGGCACTGGCTACCGAAAACAGACGTGCCGCAACAGGAAATTACCCAGTTGATCCCGGAGCCTCTGCTTCGGACACAACCGGCACGTCTGCCGGAACTGGCCGAGAGCGAAATCGTGCGTCATTTTGTGAATCTATCTCTGCAGAATCATCACGTGGACCGCGCATTCTATCCCCTCGGCTCCTGTACCATGAAATACAATCCTAAAATCAATGAACAGGTGGCGGCTTTGCCCGGTTTTAAATCGCTGCATCCAGAGCAACCACCGGAAACCGTTCCCGGTGCTTTACAGTTAATGCATGAGCTGCAGGAATCTCTAAAAACCATCACCGGCTTCGACGCCGTAAGTCTTCAGCCGGCAGCCGGAGCGCATGGCGAACTGGTCGGGTTGTTAATGATAGGAAAGTATCATCGTGTGCGCGGACAGGAAAGGACGATTATTCTGGTGCCGGATTCAGCCCATGGTACGAATCCAGCCAGCGCCAGAATCGCCGGATTTAAAATCAAAACCATCAAATCCAACCTGGACGGTACCGTAGATCTGGAAGACCTCAAAGCAAATCTGTCTGAACAGGTGGCGGGCATTATGTTGACCAACCCTAATACGTTGGGAATATTCGAAAACCAGATTCAGGAAATCCGGGCGCTAATGGATTCGATAGGCGGGCTGATGTATATGGACGGCGCCAATCTAAACGCTTTGTTCGGTATCGTCCGTCCCGGAGATATGGGGTTTGATGTGATGCATATTAATCTGCATAAGAGTTTTTCCACGCCCCACGGCGGCGGTGGACCGGGTTCCGGCCCCGTGGCGGTCAATAAAAAATTAGCCGACTTCCTCCCAGTTCCTGTTGTGCAGAAAACAAAAGATGGTTATATTCTGCAAGATAACCTGCCACACTCCATAGGAAAAGTCCAAGCGTTTTACGGAAATTTCGGCGTCCTTGTTCGGGCCTATGCCTATATTCGCATTTTAGGCGAAAAAGGGTTAAAAGAGGTGGCAGAGCATGCGTTGATTAATGCGAATTATTTAAAAGCGAAACTTTCTGATATTTATGAGTTAGGTTACGATGGTCCCAGCATGCATGAATTTGTGCTTTCCGCGGAAAAACAGAAAAAACGGGGAGCAAAAGCGCTGGATATCGCCAAACGTCTGCTTGATTATGGGATTCATCCGCCAACAGTATATTTCCCGTTGATTGTCAAGGAGGCGTTAATGATCGAACCGACTGAAACGGAAAGTAAAGAGATGCTGGACGTTTTCATAGATGCGATGACCCAAATCGATCAGGAAATCGACGAAAAACCGGAATTGCTGCAGAATGCGCCGCACACTACCTTTGTACGCCGGTTAGATGAAGCGGGCGCCGCCAGGAATCTCGACGTTAATTTTTATGCAAAGCGTTAAATCCGAAAAGATGCTAAACGGGAAGGGCTGAGCCTATGCCAGCTAAAATTCTGATTGTCGATGACAACCCGCAAGTATTAAGACTGTTGAAAATTTCCCTATCGAAAGCCGGTAAGGGATACGAGATTATTTCTGCTGGAAACGGAGAAGAAGCTTACAATTTAGCGCTTAAGGAACAACCAGACCTGATCATCTCCGATGTAATGATGCCCCAAATGGACGGCATCGAATTCTGCATGCTGATCCGGGAAAACTCTCCCATTCCTACAGTCCCTTTTATTTTCCTGACCTCCTTCGAAGATCAAGAGACAGAATTGCGTGGGTTCCGCGCCGGAGCTGATGATTATCTGACCAAACCGGTAGAGCGCAAACAGCTCTTGTCCCGGGTAGAAGAACTGCTCAAACGAAAGATGAATCTGGAACAGGTACAAACCACGACCAAACAGAACAAGGGCTTTGCCGGTGATCTGAAAGACCTGTCGATTGTAGAACTGGTTCAAATGCTTAATTTGAACAAAAAATCAGGAGTACTGAAAATTTCTGGCGCCACGAAAGGAGATATTTACTTAAAGGAAGGACACTTGTGGGCTGTATTTTCTGATAAAAAAGAAGGTGAGGATGCTTTCCTGGAATTAGTGGCGCTCGTGGATGGGACTTTCCAGTTTGAAGTGCGTGAACATGACGAAATTCATGTGGATCGAAATATTCATAACTCGACCATGAATGTAATCATGGAAGCTTGTAGAATCATGGATGAAACCCGTCTGGGCCATGATGAACGTTGAAATCACTTTTTGCTAAGAAGCACCATAAACCCAATCATTAATTGAGGAGGAATTATGAAGAATTCCAAGTTACTCAGCGTGGTTTCGCTTTTAATTGTCGGATTATTTGTGATGAGCTGTGCCACAATTTTAAGCAAATCCAGCTATCCGGTGACGATTAACAGTCAACCGGATGGAGCTACCATCACCATTACCGATCAAAATGGGGTTAAAGTTTATGAGGGTACCACCCCTACCACAGTTACATTGAAGAGCGGTGCTGGGTTTTTTAAAGGCGCTTCTTATACGGTTAATTTTCAAAAACCGGGTTATGCCGCTCAGACTGTAACGATTAATAAAGAACTGGATATGTGGTACATTGGTAATCTGGTGTTTGGTGGATTACTAGGCCTGCTTATCGTGGATCCATTGACCGGCGCCATGTGGAAACTTCCCGAAAATGTCAATGCCACACTGGTACGCAGTTCCACATCACTGAATATCGATGGGCAGCAGTTGCGCATGGTGTTACTGGACGATGTTCCTTTGGAGTTGCGTTCGAAAATGATTCCAGTAAAATAAGCGCGGCCTCCCAATAAAACGGGTCAGGCGGCGCATGTCTGGTTTGCTGCCGGTTATCCTGAAGGACAACGAGGATTTGGTGTTAAACCAGTTAACGCAGCGAAAGATTATTCAGGCGCGGGTAGTCAAAAGTATCTGCGCCTGTTTTATTTCACCTGAGACGGGGATGAACAGGTACAAGTGGTAAACTCTGGTCGGGAGTTGAGGTTGGCAGCCACAAGGTTAGGCCTGCGTTGAAGAACGGAAACAGGGGTAGGAGAAAAAGTAGGGCGAGTTTAAGAGAAAATGAGTTGGAAGTGAATTTCGGACAAAGAAAAAGAAATTTTGAAAACGTTGAATAATAAACGTACTTATTGAGGATTAGAGAAACGGCCGGATGATCGATTTTAAATAGGATATTCTGTTTAATAATCATGTGAAGAATGTCAAATGAAAGAAATAATTTCAAAAGAGTTGGTAATTATTGGCAGCGGTCCGGCAGGACTAAAGGCCGCACATGAAGCGGTCCTGCGCGGTATTGATTACGTGGTGCTGGAACGGGGCGCAGTATCCCAGGCCTGGCGGGATATCAACCAGGAGATGATTCTGCTCTCTCCATGCCATCCGCAAAGAGATTGGACCAGCTTAAGCCATAAGTTTCCGATCTGGAAACTACCCGTTAAAAGACCTTACTGCTCGGCGGCGGAATTTGTAGATTATCTGGAAGCGTATGCCAATCATTTTAACTTGAATATTAAAACAAAACACTCTGTTCAAAATGTTGTCAAAGACGAACAGGGATTTGTGGTCACCTGTGAAAACGGCTGTCAATATCGGGCACCGATTCTTCTGGTGGCTACCGGCATTTTCGGCAATCCCTACATACCGCCCTTGCCGGGCATAGAGAATAATCCCCATGTGATGCATTCGCATGATTATAAAGGGGCGCAGGATTTTAAACAAAAACGCGTTTTAATTATAGGCGCAGGCAACAGCGCCGCGGAGACAGCCATCGATCTGTCCGGTTATGCTATGGTGTATATGGTAAGCCGGAAAGACCTGAAATTTTTCTCCGACACAAAAAATCTGTTCCATATCCGGGGCGTTTCCGAAAGCTACCTTAAGGAATTGATCAGTATGGAGCTGATTCGTTACCGGGCATATCAGGAAATACAAAAGATTGAGCAGAATACCGTTTATTTTAAGGATTGGAAATTGACGGTTGATAAAATCATTCTTGCCACCGGTTACCGGGCAAATGTTTCGGTTTTAAAAAACTTCGCAATTAAATCGAACAAATATGGCTACCCGGAAGTATCACAGACAGGCGAGAGTATTCAATATCCCAATTTATTTTTTGCCGGTCCGCTGTCTTTCCAGACGTCGGTGAGCATTGTTATTCACGGTTTTCTGCGTTATATCCCGTTAACCGTGCAAAGGATTGCGGAAAAGTTACGGGATGAATTCAAAAGGAAGCCAACTTGACACTTAGTGAATCGATGGATAAATTTAATCTTTTGAAAAAATGACCATAAGGAGAAAGAAGTCATGTTTAATAAAGAGTTTTTGGTAAAAGTAGGATTGGCCGAAATGCTGAAGGGCGGTGTGATCATGGACGTGACCAACGCCGAGCAGGCCAAGATTGCCGAGGATGCCGGTGCAGTGGCCGTGATGGCGCTGGAGCGTATTCCGGCGGATATCCGGGCTCAGGGCGGCGTGGCACGTATGTCTAATCCCAGATTAATCAAAGAAATTCAGAAAGCCGTGTCCATTCCGGTGATGGCCAAGTGCCGAATCGGGCATTTTGCCGAGGCGCAGGTGTTGCAATCGTTAGGCGTGGACTTTATTGACGAAAGCGAAGTGCTGACCCCGGCGGACGAAAAAAATCACATCTGGAAACACGATTTTAAAGCGCCCTTTGTGTGCGGAGCCCGTGATTTGGGTGAAGCATTACGCCGGATTGCGGAAGGCGCGGCCATGATTCGCACCAAAGGTGAAGCCGGTTCCGGCAATATCGTGGAAGCGGTACGCCACATGCGCGCAGTTCAAAGCGAAATCCGCCGTATCCAGACCCTGCGTGACGACGAATTAATGAGTTATGCTAAGAATATCGGAGCGCCGCTGGACATCGTACGCTATGTGAAGGAAAACGGTAAACTGCCGGTTCCCAATTTTTCAGCCGGCGGCATCGCCACACCGGCCGACGCTGCATTAATGCGTCAACTGGGTGCGGAAACCAATTTTGTCGGTTCAGGCATTTTTAAATCGGAAGACCCGGCTGCCCGTGCGCGCGCCATCGTATTAGCCACCACCCATTACGACGATCCCGACCTGGTGGCCAAAGTCAGCGAAGGGCTGGGCGAAGCCATGGTTGGCCTGGAAATGAGCGAAATACCGGAAGATGAAATGTTACAAAAGCGGGGCTGGTAATTCTTGGACATCGGAATTCTATCGTTACAGGGTGACTTCGCCAAACACGCTGCGGCAGTGGAGCGGCTGGGGCACACGGCCAGGCTGGTACGCTACGAGCGGGAATTAAAGCAATGCGATAAATTGATTATCCCGGGCGGCGAATCCACCACCATACTGAAACTGGTGGAAAAAAACGAGCTGCGCCCGGCGCTGCTGGATTTCGGAAAAAATCGGGCCATCATGGGCACCTGCGCCGGATTAATCGTGCTCAGCACAGAGGCTGGAGATCTGCCCCATGAACCTTTTCGCCTCATCGATCTGGAGGTGGAACGCAACGCCTACGGCCGTCAGATCGATTCCTTCATCGATACTGTGAAAATCCGTCTGAACGGAGAGGTGATCGATTTTGAAGGCGTTTTTATCCGGGCGCCAAAAATCCGTAGCGTGGGCGAGGATGTGCGTATTCTGGGTTACCATAAAGAAGATGTGGTAATGGCGGCCAATGCGCATATTCTGGTCGCTACCTTCCATCCCGAACTGACCGACGATCTGCGCATCCACCAGTATTTTATTGACAAGGTGGGGTGATCCCAAACTACGACGTGAAATAACCCACACTCCACGGCAAACGTCCAATGAACATGGAAAAATTCCAAACACCAAACGCCAAATCCCAAATAAATTCCAATATCTAAATTTCAAACACACATCATGGCACAAATTAGGGCCAAGAGCCGAGGACCGAGGATCAAGCGTTCCGGCTTTGTAGGAGCATAATTAATATAGTGCGGTTTTTCCCGAACTTGCAAACCCGTGAAGTATGTCAGTTTAAGATAGATTGAGCTTAACCCATCGTTTCAACGATGGGATGGACGGTATCGCCAGGCCAAAATATGTCCCTTAAGGGACGGCTGAATGCATTCCATTTGAATTACCTCCGACACCGCAAACCAATCACATGTCCTTTGCGGGACAAACCGAAATTGGTGCGTTCACGGCGCTCCCGGCAATTCATTGCTGGGATGTTTTTCCTGACTTTTATGAATAACTAATATATCATTGGTACATCCGCTCCGTAGGAGCGTAATGTTTATAGCTGTCAGATAC
>CAZJNP010000104.1:0-8655 GCA_964547355.1 uncultured Calditrichaceae bacterium | reverse complement strand
TTCGTACACTATTTAAGAGTGCGTCATCTAAGAAATGCAAAATTCAAACAACAAATTTTTTCCAAACAATTAATTGAATCCCAGGAAGCCGAACGTAAACGGATCGCCGCAGATTTACATGATAGTCTGGGACAAAACTTATTAATCGTAAGTACCGAACTGCAACTATTGAAAAATGAAGCAGGGCAATTAAGCAAACGTATTGATCCCATTTTTAATGATCTGCAAGAGGCGATTAACCAGGTACGGGAAATTTCTTATAATTTGCATCCACACATCTTGGAACGTTTAGGCCTGACCAAAGCCTTGCAATCGATGATAAACCGAATCATGCAATCTTCAAAAATCATGGTTCATTTAAATAATAATGGCATCGATGTAGATCATGTTTTCCCGGCAGATAAACAAATACATGTGTATCGCATTATTCAGGAGGCACTGAATAATATCGTTAAACATTCCAAAGCAAACTCAGCTACCATCGAATTTACAAGAAAAATTAAATACATTTATCTGATCATTTCTGATAATGGAACCGGTTTTAATCCTAAAACGGTAAAACAAAAAGGATTTGGACTCCAATATCAAAGAACGGGTGCGACTTTTAAACGGCACCATTCGGATTTCTTCCATCTTCGGATCAGGTGCGATTATCAAAATCAGATTACCGTTGATCAAAACCGGTAAAACGAATCCTCAAAAACATTGATCGTTTAAATTCCATTTTTGACTTGTAAGAAATTTTTATCTACCCTATATTTAGACCAAGCCAATAAAAGAATATTTAATGCTTTCAAAGAACACCGCAACCGGTGGAAGTAATAAAGTCGAAAATAATTATCAGATAAGCTGATAAATAATTCCTGCGTATTCTGTGAGCAAAGTCGAATTGCCCGGCTTAAAATATCGGATAAATAACGCCTGGAAATTTTTAAAAGGTTTACTTAAAATACAAGAATTAAAAACAAAAAGCTGTTTGAAGCTTTTGATTCAATGCGTTCTTTTCACGTTTTGTATTTAAAACTTATTTAATACCTGTTATAATCAATTTGATCTAAATGATACAGAATTGCATATCAAATTCGATAACAGATGTCAAAAACAGGAGTATCTTTAGCCATTAAGCATTCTGATGCGAAAATTTTATACTTTATAAAATTAAATATAATCAATTACTATGTCCTCCGGCATGGTTACTTGTAAACAATGAGCTAAATAAGAGACAAACCAATATCCCCGGATATTATGAAACCTTTACGCATCAACATCGATGAGCTAGCTTTTGTCCTGCACCGCGGCTCCGGTTTGGAAATGAAATGTTTCCTCGATCTGAAAAGCGGGCAGATTATTAACGTTCCTACTAATCGAGACGTGGTTAAACAAATTCTACATCTAAGGGAAAATAATTTTTCCCCTGATGCACTTTCCAATGAAGTCATCGCAGAAAAAAAGGAAACGTTGTTGGAAATTCCCGACCGATTCGATTTGATTATATTCGATCTGATGTCCAAATTTATCCGGTCCATCCAGCAGGAAGATGATCGTTTTGCCGAGAAATTGTGGGAAATCGTACATCGCGGGAAAGGATACAAGGTCTTTCACACTGCCATTAGCGAACGCTATGGCATGCTGAAAAAATTCATCCGGTTAAAAGATGAAATGTTCGAACAAGCCGCTTTGAAATGGTTGGAAGAAAATAAGATCATCTGGCAACCGCTGGAAGCAGATTAGCTCTCTAACATACTTTTCAATTGAGAGTAACTTTTCACGCCCATAAGAAACGACTTTATTTTTCTATTTTCCACTAATACTGTGCTGGGCGTACCCATAATTCCGAATTTCTTTCCTGCTTCCATATCCGTTGCCAAATTCACTTTGCGAATATTTTCAAACTCCTTCATTAAACGATCAATAACGGGTGTCATACTTTTACATGCGCTACAGGAGTTGGTATAGAAATAGATGAGCAACTTTTTACCGGTATTTATTTCCTTGCCCAGTATGCCCGGGACATCTTCCATTAATTTTCCTTTTTTTGAATATGCAGAAAACCGCGCATACAACTGTGCAACCAAAAATAATCCGATCAACCCTAAAACGATATATAAAACATTATCCATCGGTTTCTTCTTCCTTTTTGGGGTTCTTGAACTTACCGTCCCAGCCCAAAAGAAACCCGGCGCCCAGTCCGTATCCTGTGGTAATGTAAGGATTACTTGTTAAGGGACAACTACCCGTTTGACATCCGATGAAATAATAATACGCGTAACCCAGTGCTCCGCCAAAGAGCGCAAAGATTACCATTTTGGTCCATTTATTCTTAAACATAATTCTCCGTCTGATTATCTCATTATAAATTTACTTATCATTCTTTTTATGTTCGACCTGAGCAGCAATCTGATTAAGTCTGTTCAATATCTCGTCCATATTAGTAAGTCCTTTTTCGGTTACCTTTTCCTCCAGGGTTCCCCACACCGGCTCACCGCAAACCATACACTGCACACCCATTTCCTGCATCGGACCGATCGTTTCCGGATACTTCTCAACGATCTCTTCGATTTCCATATTTTTAGTGATAAATTTTAATTCCACAGCTTTTATCCTCCACATTTCTTTCATCAACCTTTAGATGCCTGTCGTAATGCAGAGGTACAGGAACGGGAATTATTTTTTTTCTTTTAACCGATTCCAGGCCTTTATTCCACCCAGCATATTTATAACCTTAAAACCTTTACTGGCCAAAAAGTGCGTAGCGGTCACCGAACGATTGCCGCTGCGGCAGTAAACGATAATTTCTTTATCCTTAACCGGTTCAAGCTCTTTGTATCTGGTGTCTAACTCCTGTAAAGGAATCAATACAGAACCTTCGATATGTCCCAGCGGACCGTTATATTCTTCCTTGGTTCGTACATCCAACAAAAAGAGTTTTTCTCCCTTTTCCAGCCGGGCTTTCACCTCCTGCGCGGTAATATTTTCAATAGTCGTTTCTGTTTTGTCCTGGGCGAATAAAATGCTTGCCACCAATAGAAAAACCGTTAAAACATATTTCATTCGCATTTTCTTTACTCCTTACTTAGTCTCAAATATAAAAGAAGTCAACCTGAGATGGTAGGTTGACTTCCAACCACTTTCGGTGCAATTTCAATTTTGTTTAGTTGATTTCCTCGGCAATAACTTCTTCTACCTCTTCTTTATTCCCGTCCTGTATTTCGAAGAAAATTCGGTTATTTTTTGCTGTTATTTTAACAACCTGTCCGGTTCTAATTGTACCGGATATCAGCTCTTTGGCGATTTCGTTAACCACTTCTTTTTGCAACAACCGTTTAAGCGGACGTGCGCCAAATGCCGGATCATATCCTTTTTCAGCAAGGTATTCCAAAGCCGAATTGTCAAGTTCCGCGATTATGCCTTTTTCCTCCAGCATCTTGCGGATGCGATCAAACTGCAACCGGACAATTTCCTTGATATTCTCTTTATTCAACGGATGGAACACGATGATATCGTCCACGCGGTTCAGAAATTCCGGACGCAGCGTCTTTTTCACTAATTCCATCACGTTTTCCTTAATCTCTTCATACACCGCTTCCGCTTCCTGGACACTCATTTGCTCGGTGCGTTCGCGAATGTAGCTGGCGCCCAAATTGGACGTCATGATGACGATGGTGTTCTTGAAATTGACGGTACGTCCTTTATTGTCGGTCAATCGCCCGTCGTCCAGCACTTGCAACAACACGTTGAACACCTCTGGATGGGCTTTTTCAATTTCATCCAGCAGAACCACCGAGTACGGTTTGCGCCGCACCTGTTCGGTGAGCTGTCCGCCCTCTTCGTAGCCCACATAACCGGGAGGAGAACCGATTAAGCGCGACACGCTATGCCGCTCCATATATTCGGACATGTCGATCCGGATTAGGGCATTTTCGTCGTCAAACAGGAATTCTGCCAGAGCGCGTGCCAATTCTGTTTTTCCAACACCGGTGGAACCCAGAAAGATGAAGGAACCGATCGGACGGTTTTGATCGCTTAAACCGGCCCGTGAACGGCGCACCGCGTCCGACACGGCCTGAATGGCTTCATCCTGCCCGATGACCCGGGTACGTAGCCGTTCTTCCATTTTCAGCAGTTTTTCTTTTTCGCTTTCCAGCATGCGCTGCAAAGGAATACCGGTCCAGCGCGAAATGATTTCTGCAATATCCTCTTCGTCCACTTCTTCCTTCAGCATGGCGCCGTCTTTTTGAATTTCCTTCAGCTTTTCGTTGAGCTGTTTGAGCTGTTGTTCGGTTTCCGGGATCAGACCATATTGAATTTCGGCTACCCGATCCAGTTTTCCTTCCCGTTCCGCGCGCTCCATTTCGCTTTTCAATTCGTCAATTCTGGATTTTAACTGACGAATGCCCTGAATGGTTTCTTTTTCCGCTTTCCATTTGGCGCGGTATTCTTTGGCCTGTTCTTCCAGGTCGGCAATTTCGCGATTAACCGCTTCCAGACGCTTTTTAGAAGCCTCGTCCTTTTCCTTTTTCAGGGCCACGCGTTCGATTTCCAGTTGCTTCAGTCTGCGTTCCACATCGTCCAGTTCTTCTGGCATGGAATCGATCTCAATACGCAGTTTGGACGCCGCCTCATCGATCAGGTCGATGGCTTTATCCGGCAGGAAACGATCGGAAATGTAACGGTGCGAAAGCATAGCGGCCGCTACCAGAGCGGAGTCCTGGATGCGTACGCCATGATGCACCTCGTATTTTTCCTTTAATCCCCGCAAGATGGAAATGGTGTCCTCCAGAGAGGGTTCATTCACCAGCACGGGTTGAAACCGCCGCTCCAGCGCGGCATCCTTTTCGATATATTTTCGATATTCATCCAGTGTGGTGGCGCCGATGGCATGCAGTTCGCCGCGCGCCAAAGCCGGCTTAAGCATGTTCGAAGCGTCCATGGAACCTTCCGCCGCTCCGGCACCCACCAGCGTATGCAGCTCGTCAATGAACAGAATTATCTGACCTTCCGCTTCAGTTACTTCTTTCAGAACCGCTTTCAAACGCTCCTCGAACTCGCCACGGAACTTAGCTCCTGCAATCAGCGCACCCATGTCCAGCGCGACAATGCGTTTATCCTTCAAATTCTCCGGTACATCCCCGTTGACAATCCGGTGCGCGATTCCTTCCACAATAGCTGTTTTACCCACGCCCGGATCGCCGATCAGCACGGGATTGTTTTTAGTCCTGCGGGATAAAACCTGCAGCACGCGCCGGATTTCCTCGTCGCGCCCGATCACCGGGTCCAATTTGCCCTGACGCGCCAGCTCGGTTAAATCGCGGGCATAGCGCTTCAGCGCCTGGTATTTGGCCTCCGGATTCTGGTCGGTTACACGCTGGCTGCCGCGCACATCCTGCAGGGCTTTGAGGATCATCTCTTTGGTCAAGCCGTAGGAATGAAGTATTTCTCCGGCTTTACCGCCTTTTTCCTCGCTGATGGCGATCAGCAGATGCTCGCTGCTGATGAATTCGTCTTTTAAGGCTTGCGCCTCTTTAAAAGCCTGATTAAGGACCTGTTGACTGCGGTTGCTCATATAAACCTGAGCCCCCACGCCCGAGACGCGGGGCAGGCGGTCGATTTCTTGCTCTACCTTAGCTTTCAGTTGATCCAACGGTACGCCGTACTTTTTCACAACGGCAACCGCCACGCCCTCAGAATCGTCTAACAGCGCTTTAAGAATATGCTCCGGTTCGATCTGCTGCTGGCCGTAATCCATCACCAATTGATGCGCCTTGGCCAGAGCATCCTGTGCCTTTATGGTAAATTTATCTATATTCATGGTAAAATCCTCCTTTTTCTTTTTTTGCAGAAGTAAAAGCAAAATAAATGCCAAAATGCAGAAGGCGAAAAATCAAGGCCTGACAGGAGGATGTATTATTTTAAGAAAATAATGGACTGCAATATATACAGAATGAGCTGTCAATTTGACTCATTCCCCGTTTGTCTCATCCTGCCCTTGAATTCCGTTTTTGAAATTCTTTATACTGCTGCCTAAACCTTTGGCCAGATCAGGAATTCGTTTGGCGCCAAACAAAATTAGAATGATCAAAAAGATGATTAAAATCTCAGTTAATCCAAAATTCATCACGCTATCCCATGTTTTGGTTGTTTATGCCGCTATTTTACGATCGATTTAAATTGCAATCAATCATTATCTTAATTATTTATCCGCTTATGAAGCGTCGTGTTCCGGTGATTTTAATGGAATCACGGTCACGCCGGTGTCGCCTTCACCCCATTTTCCCAAACGGAACGCCTTTACATCCGACCGCTGTCTCAGATACTCATGCAGAGCTTTTCTCAAGGCGCCCGTTCCTTTACCGTGAATGATCCGTACTTCGTCCCAATCGCTTAACATAGCCTGGTCCAGATACATAGCCGCTTTGGTTAACGCTTCGTCAACCGTCAGGCCGCGCAGATCGAGCTCGTTGGGAACATTACCGGCAACCGGAGAAGCAGACGCCGTTTTCAGTGCCTTCGGTTTTACCGCCTGTCCGTCCTGATCCAACAATTCCACTTCCGAAATGGGTACGGTGATCTTTAATCCTTCCCGTTCAATTTCAATTTCTTTACGATTGTGAAACACTTTGCTGACCTGGCCGGCAATACCGTACAACGTGGAGCGTACCCGCATGCCAGGCTTAAACATATCAATAGCGATTGCTCCTCTTTCGGTTGCGGTCGCTTTCTGTTCCTCCTGGAAGCTATTCTTCAATTCCGATAAACGCTTGCGGGCTTTTTTTATCACCTGGCGGTCGGCCTGCGATTCCCGGATTTCCCGGATCACCGCCTCCACCGTGCGGTTCACTTCCCGCAGAAATTCCCGTGCTTCCCGGCGCGCTTCCTGGTCGTATTTTTTCCGTTTTTTGTCCAGTTCGCTTACCTTTTGCTCATACAGTTTTTTCAGGCTCTTCACCTTCGAGTCCAGAATACTGATCTCGTCCACTTTTTTTCGGTAATACTGACTTTTTCTGGTCACTTCGTTTAAAACCGATTCCAAACGGGAAGCGTCTTCTCCAGCCAGTGCGACCGCTCTTTGAATCACATCCTCCGGCAAGCCTAACCGGCGGCAAATTTCAAAAGTGTAGCTGGAACCGGGCACGCCGATTTCCATGGTAAAAAGAGGACGCAACGCTTCCATATCGAATTGCATGGCGGCGTTTTCGACTCCCTCTTTGTCGGCTGCAAACGTCTTTAACTGATTTTGATGCGTGGTCGCTAAAGAAACGATGCCGGGTTGATTTAAATACTCCAGCACGGCGATGGCCAGAGCCGCTCCGCCGGATGGCTCAGTGCCGCTGCCAATCTCATCGATCAGCACTAGACTTAAGTCTGACACATTTTCCAGGATTTCCTTAATCGATTGAATATGGGAAGAAAAAGTACTCAAATCGTTTTCGATGGACTGTTCGTCCCCGATGGCGGCAAAGACTTTGCGGCATAAGGGCATACGGGTGCCTTCGGCCACAGGAATATGAAATCCACTCTGGAACAAAAGCTGTAAAACGCCCACAGTCTTTAAAGCCACCGTCTTGCCGCCTGCATTCGGACCGGAAATGACCAGGATTCTGAAATCCTCGCCCACTTCCATATTTAGCGGTACCGTGGTGTCGCGATGCATTTTCATCAGCAGCGGATGATATGCTTTTACTAATTTCCAGCGAAATTCCGATTCGATTTCCGGAGCGGCGCAATCAAATTCATTGGCATAACGCGCTTTCGCCTGCAAAACATCCAGTTCCGTTAAAACTTCCAGATTATTCAACAACGCCCCCTGCTCCTCACGGACGAGATTGGACAACTGCCGTAAAATACGGACAATTTCTTTACGTTCTTCGGCGCGCAATTTCTGGATGTGGTTGTTTAATTCTACCACGACCATCGGTTCCACGTAATACGTGGCACCTGAGCCGGACTGTCCGTGCACAATCCCGGGTATTTTGGAAACCGAAAATTCTCGCACAGGAAGCACCAGTCGTCCGTCGCTTAAGGTAATAAAATCTTCCTGAATGTGTTCGGCGTTTTTCCGTTTGATGCGATCCAGTTTTTGATGGATTTCCTGGTCGATACGTTGCATTTCGCTGCGCAGGGCTTTCAACTGCGGGCTGGCATTATCGTAAATTTTACCTGAAGGATCGATGGTAAAATGAATTTGATTGAGCAGTTTATGGGTCGGTTGGAGCCTCTGAAAAAAGTATTGCAATTCCGGAAACTTTTCTTCCTGTTTCTTTCCGAAGCTGCGTAGTTCCTCAGTAATTTCCAGAAAATTCCGCAACAGGGTAAAGTCCGAAGTTTCCAGGAAACTTTGTTCCGGTTCGATTTTGGCTAACAATACCCGCACATCGACAAATTCCCACAGCGGCAGTCCGCCTTCGGACAGATACACTTCGCGCATTTCACCGATCCACTGAAGTACGCGCTTCAAATAGGCGGCATCCTGCAAGGGCGCGCTGTTTTTCAGCCGTGCTTTTCCGGTTTCCGAAACGCAACGGGCGGCGATTAAATCAATGATCTTATCAAATTCGAGTATCTGGCTGGTTTTATAGAAGCTGCTCATTTTTATCGATTTTTCCGGTTAGTGTGGTTGCAGAAATTTGAATTTACTGGTGTCGGCCTGCTTCATCA
>CAZJNP010000103.1:0-8693 GCA_964547355.1 uncultured Calditrichaceae bacterium | reverse complement strand
GGATTATCGAGAGTCCCAAAGCTTTTCTTTTAGAAGAAGATGTTTATCATATCCTTTCCGGAGCCGCCAAATGAAACAGAAGATTTTTGCGCTAATTATTTTCGCCTTATTCTTAAGCCTTCCCAAACTATTACTATCAGTATCTTTTACACCTGAGTCAGGCAAACAGGCCATGGTGGTAACAGCCGATCCAATAGCAACAGAAGTAGGTTTGGAAGTCTTACGTCAGGGTGGCAATGCGGTAGATGCCGCTGTGGCGGTGGGGTTTGCCTTAGCAGTTACCTATCCAGAAGCCGGAAATATCGGCGGGGGCGGTTTTATGTTAATCCGCACCGGACAAGAAATAAGCGCGCTTGATTACCGGGAAACCGCTCCGGCTGCCGCAACGCCTGACATGTATCTGGATGAAAATGGCCGGGTGGTTACAAATGCAAGCACCTTTGGGTATAGGTCTTGCGGCGTCCCGGGTACGGTGCGCGGTTTGTGGAAAGCGCACAAAAAATATGGCCGTTTGTCCTGGAAAAAACTACTCCAGCCTGCCATCCGGTTAGCGCAAGAGGGCTTTTTATTGGATGCTTACCGCGCTCGACTGTTTAATGCCTTTAAAGACAGTCTGGCTAAATTCCCGGCCACAAAAAAAATCTTTGTGAAAAAAAATGGGGACAATTTTCAACCCGGAGAACGTTTTATTCAGCGCGATCTTGCGCAAACGTTAGAACGGATCGCCCGTTACGGCGCGGATGAGTTTTATACCGGAAAGACCGCGCATTTAATCGTCACGGATATAAAGAAAAACGGCGGTTTGTTCACCTTGGAAGATTTAAAAGACTATCGGGCCAAATGGCGTACTCCGATCCATTTTACGTACCGGGGATATGATGTTTACAGCATGCCCCCGCCCAGCTCCGGTGGAATTTTATTGGCAGAGATTCTGAACACACTGGAAAATTTTGACCTAACCCGTTTAGGAATAAATAGCGCTGCTCTTATTCGGCTTTGGGTGGAAACGGAAAGACAGGCCTATGCGGATCGCGCGTATTATTTGGGTGATCCGGATTTTGTGAAAATGCCGGTAAATCTACTGATCTCAAAAAAATACGCGCAGCAAATCCGTGCGCATTTACATTTACTTTATCCCGCCAAATCTGATTCCATTCGACCCGGATTGACCTTCGTTCAGGAAAAAGAGCAAACCACTCATTTCTCCATTGTGGATCCATGGGGTAATGCTGTATCCAACACCTATACTCTAAACGGAAATTTCGGATCATTTGCAGTGGTTGAGGGAACCGGCTTTTTTCTGAATAACGAAATGGACGATTTTAGCATTAAACCTGGCCATCCTAATATTTATGGTTTGGTTGGCGGAACCGCCAACGAAATTGCACCGGGGAAGCGTATGCTCAGTTCTATGACGCCAACGATTGTGTTAAAGAACAAAGAATTGTTCATGGTACTAGGTGCGCCCGGCGGTTCCAAAATCATCACGGCTGTGGCGCAGGTACTCTCCAACGTTATCGACCATCATATGAACATTCGGATGGCGATCGAGTCGCCGCGTTTCCATCATCAGTGGAAACCGGACACAATCTTTGTTGAGAAAAACCGGTTTAACCGTGATACCATTCACATACTTCAAAGCGCCGGATATCGTATTTTTGAGAAAGACCAAATGGGCTTTGTGCAGGGGATTTTAATTGAGCATGGGATGCGTAATGGTTGGAGTGATCCACGTAGTAATGGAAAAGCAAAAGGATTTTAACGAGGAATAAAGATGTCAGGCAAAAAAAATAAAAAAAGACGTGTCAAGCAGGATGAGAAGAATACAGCTGTGGTAGCTGAAGAGACTGCTGAATTTAGCCCCAAAGTGGAAAAAATATTCAAGCGTATTTTACGCGCCATGAGCTGGATTATCGGGATCGCTTTTGCTGCGACTCTGATTTTACCTGAATTTAACAATCCTGTTTTGGATAAAATTACCGAGGTGCTGTTTTTAATTGGATTAATCACACTTGTTTCGTTTATTGTGATTGAATTTTTGGGAAAACGTTTTCTGAGTAAATTAGTTCATGAATAATATTAAGCAAAATCTCTTGCTCATCGATGATGACGCGGATTTAAGGACGACCTTAAAAGCCTTGCTGGAGAACGACGAGTATACGGTCACCGCTTGCGCTACGGCTCGGGAAGCGTCCGCTTTATTGTCGAAAAATAAATACTGCACCATATTGCTGGATATCTTCTTACCAGATAAGAACGGGCTGGAATTTATTTCCGAGATCAAGCAAACCGATTTAGCTACGCCTATTGTGGTCATTACGGCCAGTTCCACCCTTGATTTGGCTCAGCAAGCTTTGCGCCTGGGGGTATTCGACTATCTGGTTAAGCCTTTCAAACATGGGCAACTTAGACAGGTCATCCGCAATGCAGTGATCAAAAACAAACTCATCGAAGAGCAGCAGGAACTGGAAACTCAGAAACTTATTTACCAGAAAGAGCTCGAGCAAACCATTCAGCGAAAAGTAAAAGAACTTCAGGAGTCCGAACTTAAATACAAAAGCCTAGTGGAACAATCGCTGGTGGGCGTTTTTATTCTACAGGACGGAAAATTTATTTATGTCAATCGCACTATTTGCGAAACACTGGAATGCGCCGCAGATTTATTAATTTCGAATAGTGTTTTACTCGATTTCATTCATCCGGACGATCAAGAAAAAGTAAATAAAAATATGAAAGACGTTGAAGAAGGAAATGTGGACTCCATTCAGGGTTTTCAGTGTAGTGCGATTACAAAAAAGGGCAACGAACGTGTATTAAAGTTGTGGTTTGGTTCCATCCTTTACAAAGGGAAGCGTGCTTTAGAAGGCATCATGATTGACGCTACGGAAGAAGTGAAGGCCAAAGAACGCGAAAAGTATTTACAGCTCGAGTTAATGACTGAACATAAATTAGCCGCCATCGGACAGTTAGCCGCCGGAATTTCCCACAATTTAAACACACCCATCGCTATTATTCAGGCCAATGCCGAATTGCTTAAAATGAAACATCCGGATATGAAAGAAGCGGATAAAATATTGCAGCAGACCCAGCGTATGGCGCAACTGATCAACACCATCCTGAGTAAAGGACGTAAGGAGCAGGAAAGAGCGGAAGTCGTTATCGATTTAAACGAGTTGATTCAGCAGGAATTGGAGTTTTTAAACGCCAATTTGTATTTTAAACACCATATCGAAAAAGAATTTCATTTTGATCCGAACCTGCCCAAAATACGTGGTGTGTACAGCGATTTTTCTCAGGGCATCACCAATATCATTCAGAATGCCATTGACGCCATGTATCAAGCGCCGGTCCGCAAACTGACTATAACCACCCAATGGGACGGCGAGAAAATCGAAATTAAAATTTCAGATACCGGACATGGTATTCCGGAAGAAATCCGATCGAAAATATTCGACCCTTTTTTTACGACCAAGCCCAAACAGGACAACGTACTCGAAAATCCCGACGCCCCACATGGTACCGGACTTGGGCTTAGTTCTGCTTACAACTTATTATCGTCCTACGGCGTAAAGATTTCCTTTCATACCGAACTGGAGCAGGGAACAACCTTTATTCTGAGTATTCCAGTTCGGAAAGACACATCTTCTTAAATCATACACTAATCCGATTGTACCGTTTGAATCATCTTATTTTTTGATTCATATCCGGTTCATCCTTAAATTTCTTTTTTTAATATTGGAGTTCGAATTTGGTTACGTTTACACCACAGCGGCTAAACCAAATACTGGCAGAGCTGCGAAATAAAAAAATTCTTGTAGTTGGCGATATTATGTTGGATCGGTATTTGCGCGGTCGGGTTAGTCGTTTATCGCCGGAAGCGCCGGTGCCGATTATTGAGATGGAAAGCGAATCGTACCATTTTGGCGGCGCGGCTAATGTGGCACTGAATCTGAAATCCCTGGGATGCCAACCGCTCCTCGTTGGCCTGCTGGGCAAAGACGAATATGGCCAGCGCTTTGTTCAACTCATGAAAGAGGCCGGTCTGGATGATTCCGGACTGATTCTGACGGAAGACCGCCCAACCACCGTAAAAACCCGCATCATCGGCGACAATCAGCATATCGCCCGGGTGGATCGTGAACGGATTATGTATGTACGGGATGCTTTGGAACAGACCGTCATCGACCGTATAGAAGAGCTGATTGCCAGTACCGATGCCGTGATTCTCGAAGATTATAACAAAGGGGTTCTTTCCGAGAAGGTAATCCATTCCAGCTTGACGAAGGCTACGGAACGACAGATCATTTCTGCGGTCGATCCTAAATTTAAGAATTTCTTGCAATACACAGGCGCTACCATATTTAAACCCAATATTAAAGAAACAGCCCAGGCTTTGGCGCGTCCTATTGACGGGCAGAGCGAGGTGGTTGCCGCCGGGAAAGAACTGCTTACCCGATTACAGGCCAGGTGTGTTTTGCTTACCAGAGGCGGCGAGGGGCTTTCCCTTTTTGATGAACAGGGAGAGGTCAATCACATCCCGGCACGCACACATGCTGTGGCAGATGTTTCCGGGGCCGGCGATACCGTTATCGCGACTATGACGGCGGCGGCTGTCAGCGGAGCAGATTTCAAAGAAGCCGCGACCATGGCCAACTACGCCGCCGGTCTGGTTTGCCAGGAGGTGGGGATTGTACCTGTGAATGTCATTGATCTTCAAAACGCCATACTCGGAGGCCAGTTGTAGCGTTATGTCGGTTATCGTACCATACCAGCAGGTTCCTGATTTTATCAACAAACTCAGACAGGATCAGGCAGTTACGATTACTTTTACCAACGGTTGTTTCGATCTTTTGCATCGCGGCCATGTGGAATATCTTGAAAAAGCTAAAGCAGCAGGCAATTTTCTGTTCGTAGGGGTCAATTCGGACGCTTCTGTGCAACGTTTAAAGGGCGTGGGCCGGCCGTTAATGACCGCTGATGACCGTGCGTATATCCTGTCACGGCTGCGAGCTGTAGATGCGGTATCTATCTTTGAGCAGGATACGCCGCTTGAACTGATTCGGATGGTCAAACCGGACATTTTAATTAAGGGGGGCGATTATCGTGTCGAAGATATTGTGGGAAGGGAATTTGTGGAAAGTTACGGCGGCATCGTGCGTACCGTACCGCTGGTGCCCGGACGATCCACAACCGATATCTTGGAAAAAATAAAAAAACAACTATTGTTTGAATAAAGCTTTAGTTTGAATAGGAAACGGAGAAACATTTTGAATATATTCAAGGGATTGAAGATTTATCTGGTTGTGCTTACCCTCATCATCAATAATAGTTGCCAGAATCTTTTTCAGAAAGAAACGCCGCCTGCGGAGCAGCAAACCGCCGAACATCCGCAGGCCCAAACGTCCATACCAAAACAAACATCCCTCCCGGAAGATTTATGGGTATCGGACTCTTTATATCGTAACTTAGATTCCATTCTTTCCTATTACCGGCAGGCCAAACAAAAACTTGCCGAAGGCGATACCGTCGGAGCGGAAATCTATTTTGATCAGGCTTTTGATATTCTGTCTCAATTCAGTGATGAAGAGCGGCAAGCGTTGCAGCAATGGTCGGATTATGATTCCGTTTTCTCGGAGATGAACGCCATTTACGAAGACACCTATCTTCAGGCAAACGAGCCGATGGAAGCCGAAGAAGTGCGTGAAGACATCACGAAAATGGAAGAATCGTTTTTTGCAGATTCGGTTTTGTATGGCGAACAAACCGTCGTGGACAGCAGCGGTCCGATTCCGATTACGTTGAATAAGAAAGTGCGGCTTGCGATTAAGTATTTTCAGACCAAAGGACGGTTCATTTTTGCCCGCTGGCTGGAACGCAGCGGGCGATACGAGAATCTTGTAAAAGATATTTTTCGCGATTACGGCTTACCGGAAGACCTGGCGTATTTGGCCATGATCGAGAGCGGTTTTAATCCGCGCGCTCGTTCCTACGCCAGGGCGGTGGGCATGTGGCAGTTTATATCGTCCACCGGCAGGTATTACGGTTTGCGGCATAATTGGTGGTTCGACGAACGTCGGGATGTGTTTAAATCCACCCATGCCGCGGCTCGTCATCTGATCGATCTGAACCAACGGTTCGGCGACTGGTATCTGAGTTTGGCCGGCTATAACTGTAATCCCAGAAAAGTGGAATACAACATGCGCCGCTACCGCACCCGCGATTTCTGGAAACTGCGCCGACTGCCCAGGCAAACACGAAACTATATACCCACGTTTCTTGCCGCGGTGATTATCGCAAAAAATCCGGAAAAGTTCGGTTTCTTCGTGGAGAAACAACCGCCGTTGACGGTAGATACGGTTCATGTATCCGAATCTTTGGACCTAAATGTGGTAGCCAAACTGGTGGATACCAGCTATGCTTACATCCGTGAAATTAATCCCGCCGTATTGCGCTGGGTAACCCCGCCTGGGGTAAAGAATTTCACCTTATATCTGCCGTCCGGAACCAGAGAAAAATTCAAAGAAGGTTATAAAAAAATACCGGACAGCGAAAAACGTTCCTGGGTCAGGCATCGCATCAGAGAAGGGGAGACTCTTTCCACCATTGCCCGCAAATACCATACATCCATGTATGTTATTAAATCTGTCAATAAGCTGCGCAGTAATTTTATTCGGGCCGGAAAGTACCTGCTGATCCCTGTTCCACAAAATAAACAGCACTACTATAGCAGAATAGCAAAGAAATCATATAAAAAAACAACGCGTAAACGCATTACCAACGTACCGGGTCATAAAAAAGTCATTTACACCGTGAAGCCGGGCGATACGCTTGGAGAAATCGCAGAATTATATCAGACCAGAGCCAGCAAAATCCGGGCCTGGAACGGTCTGCGTTACGGGCAGTACATACGTCCCAAACAAAAGCTGACGATCTGGATTCCTAAAGAGGGGTTAAAAGAAAAGAAAAAAGAGCCGGAAGTTGTAGACCCCTCGTTATACTATACCGTGCGTACAGGTGACACGCTCTGGGACATCGCAAAAAAATACGGCCTGACGATCAGAGAATTGAAGAAACTTAATAATAAACGCACCTCACGCATACGGCCGGGAGAACGATTGAAAATCTCTAAAAATTAAATTGACATTATTGCCTAAAATCCTTAAAATTGCAGACTTGTTTTTTTGTTTAAATACAATAAAATAGAGATTATAAGCGGGGTGACATCATAGCTAAAATTTGCGCACATTGCGGAACAGAAAATTTAGATGAGGCCAACTTTTGCATAAAATGCGGCAGCCGACTATCTAAGAATAAAAAGAAAGTCCCTGTAAAAACAAAAGAGACGCCGGCAAAAAACCGGATCGATTCTTATTGGATACTGGGCGGTGTTTTTATTTTAGCTTTGGTAATTATTCTGAGTATTTATAATAATAACCGAAAACATTATTATCAGAAATTGCAAAATGCTAAAAACCGGGGGCAACAAACCGCTGCCGTTTCCCAGGAACAGCAGCCTTCGATGGAGGAAATGCGCAGGATTCAGCAACTTAAAGAAGCGTACGCCAATAATCCCAAAGATTTCGATGTAAATGTGAATCTGGGAAACAGTTATTTTGATATCGGAAGATATGACAAAGCAATTTCGTTTTACAAAAATGCGATTGCTGTAAAGCCGGACCAGCCACCCATTTTAATCGATCTGGGCGTTTCCTATTTTAATGTTCAAAAAATGGATTCTGCGCTTTACTTTATTCACAAGGCGCTGGAAATCCATCCAAAGCATGCACAAGGTTTGTATAATTTAGGTATTATTCAATATAATATGGGCAACACGGATCAGGCGATAGAGTCCTGGCAGCGTTTGATTGACGCCCATCCGGGCTCCAGAGAAGCGCAAGCGGCCCAGAATTTTATTAATCAGGTGAAAAGATAACCGGAAAATCTGTATTTAAAGGAGAGTCGATTTATGCCAAGTGGTAAAAAACGGAAAAGGGCCAAAATGGCCACGCATAAACGTAAAAAACGTCTGCGCAAGAATCGTCATAAGAAGAAAAATCGTTAAAGGAAAAGGGTTCATTGTAAAATGAGCCTTTTTTCTTTCTTTTGTCATGTCAGAACAAACGCGTGTTTACTCCGTTAGCGAGATTACATCAATTATCAAAGCTCTCCTCGAAGAAAACCTGCCTACGGTTTGGATCGAGGGAGAGATTTCGAACATCAAGTTTCATTCCTCGGGGCATATCTATTTTACGCTTAAAGACGCCGGCGCACAAATATCGGTGGTCATGTGGCGTTCACGCACGCTGAGCCTGACCTTTCAACCAGAAGATGGTATGAAGGTGCAGGTGCTTGGAAATATCCGTGTGTACGAGCGTGGCGGGCGTTATCAGCTGGACGCGCTCATGATCCAGCCTTTTGGTCAGGGGCAGTTGCAAATGGAATTCGAACGCCTGAAGCAGAAATTGCAAGCCGAAGGCTTGTTCGATCCGGAACACAAAAAGTCTTTACCGCCTTATCCGGAGGTCGTTGGGGTGATTACATCACCCACGGGCGCTACCATCCGGGATATTGTGAACGTCCTGCGACGCCGGGCGCCACATGTGCGGATCATCTTAAGGCCCACGCTGGTTCAGGGTGAACAGGCCGCCCGAGACATTGTACAGGCTATCCGGGAATTTAACGCTTACAAAAAA
>CAZJNP010000102.1:0-8789 GCA_964547355.1 uncultured Calditrichaceae bacterium | reverse complement strand
GTGTGACACTGGGCCCCAAAGGACGCAATGTCGTGATCGACAAGAAATTCGGTGCCCCTACGGTAACTAAGGATGGTGTGACGGTCGCAAAGGAAATCGAACTGGAAGACCCGTTCGAAAACATGGGTGCTCAGATGGTTAAAGAAGTGGCTTCCAAAACCAGCGACGTGGCCGGTGACGGCACCACGACCGCTACGGTTTTAGCCCAGGCCATTTTCACCCAGGGATTGAAAAACGTAACTGCCGGTGCTAATCCCACGGCGTTAAAGCGCGGAATCGAAGTAGCTATTAAAGAAGTGGTGAAAAATCTGAAGAAGATGTCGCGCGAAGTGGCCGGTAAAAAAGAGATCGCGCAGGTGGGTGCCATTTCCGCTAACAATGACGAAACTATTGGTGAGCTGATCGCCGACGCCATGGATAAGGTCGGCAAAGACGGTGTGATTACCGTGGAAGAAGCCAAATCCATCGAAACCACTCTGGAAGTGGTGGAAGGTATGCAGTTCGACCGCGGCTATGTTTCTCCCTATTTTGTAACCGATTCTGAAACCATGGAAGCGGTTCTGGAAGACGCTTTAATTCTGATTCATGACAAGAAAATCAGCGCCATGAAAGACCTGTTGCCGATTCTTGAAAAAGCGGCCCAGACCGGCAAACCATTGCTGATCATTGCCGAGGACATCGAAGGCGAAGCTTTGGCCACGCTGGTTGTTAACAAGCTGCGCGGCACCCTGAAAGTGGCGGCTGTGAAAGCGCCCGGATTCGGTGATCGTCGCAAAGCCATGCTGGAAGACATCGCCATTCTGACCGGCGGCAGGGTAATCAGCGAAGAAACCGGCTTTAAGCTGGAAAACGCTTCACTGGATGATCTGGGACAGGCTAAACGCATCACCATCGATAAAGACGACACCACGATCGTAGAAGGCGCCGGTTCCACCGAGGATATTAAAGCCCGCGTAAATCAAATCAGAACTCAGATCGAAAACACCACCAGCGATTACGATCGCGAAAAGCTGCAGGAACGTCTGGCCAAGTTGGCCGGAGGTGTGGCGGTGATCAAGATCGGTGCGGCCACGGAAGTTGAAATGAAAGAAAAGAAAGCCCGCGTGGAAGACGCCCTGCATGCTACCCGCGCTGCAGTGGAAGAAGGCATCGTTCCTGGTGGTGGTGTGGCTCTGCTGCGCTCCATTAAAGCGCTGGATAATATCAAGGCAGACGGCGACATGGCCATCGGCGTGGATATCGTTCGCCGCGCTCTGGAAGAACCGATCCGCCGCATCGTGGAAAACGCCGGTCTGGAAGGATCTGTGGTAGTCAACCGGGTAAAAGAAGAAGACGGCGCATTTGGTTTTAACGCTCAGACTGAAAAATATGAAGATCTGTTAAAAGCCGGTGTGATCGATCCGACCAAGGTTACCAGAAGCGCCCTGGAAAACGCCGCTTCCGTTACCGGTCTGTTGTTAATGACCGAAGCCATGATCACCGAAAAAGAAGAAGAAAAACCGGCCACTCCTGGAATGCCTCCGGGTGGTATGGGCGGAATGTACTAATCCGGCCCCCTGTAAAATTGAAGCGGAATGCCTGAAAGGTGTTCCGCTTTTTTTGTTTATAGGGAGAAAGGTCACAAAAAGGGAATAAGGAATGGGGGATATAGTATGGGGAATAAGTGAATTGTTTAAAAGTGCACTTATTGCAGGCCCTGTTTCCTTAAAACTTTGTTTTCGATTTACAGCGCTTTGCTGTAAATATTTATAAAACAACAACCTTTGATTTTACCGGCAAAGGGTGGATTTAAATTAAAAAAAGCCCGGGTTTTTCCGGGCTTTCTTTTCGTCGTTCTGACAGGGAACAATACAGGGTTAAAAGAATAAATGTTTATCTTTTCTGTCCCTTATTAACCCTCCGAGATCATTTTAGCCATTTCTTCTTTCTTTTGTAAAAACAGATAATTGCGATCCACTTCTTTCTGGATGCGCTCAATGTCCTCGTCATTCAAATGGGCGAACCTGCCCTGAGGTTTGAGATATTCCTTTACCGGTGTGCCCTGAGGTTGATGGGTGATGTGGTATTTCCAGCCCTCTTCGATTTCATACAGAGGGAATACTTTGCTCTCCACGGCTAGGCGCGATAGTTTGATACTCAGTTCGGGCAGTGATTTCCATCCGGGAGGACAGGGCGACAGGATATGAATAAAGCGCATGCCGCGGATCGCTTTAGCCTTTTCCAGTTTATGGATAAAATCATCGGGAAAAGCCACCGAAGCCGTGGCGATATAAGGAATATGATGGGCGGCCAGGGCGTCTATAATATTTTTCTTGGGCCGGTCCTTCGGCTTTTTAGACGGCGTCGTCGTGGTCCAGGCGCCGAAGGGGGTGGCCGAACTGCGCTGGACACCGGTATTCATGTACGCTTCGTTGTCGTAACTGATGTAGATGATATCCTCGTTACGTTCGGCGGCGCCGGACAGAGCCTGAAAGCCGATATCAAAAGTTCCGCCGTCTCCCGCCCAGGCTACCATGTTGATATCCGATTTACCCTGAGCCCGCAATCCGGCTTTTATTCCGGATGCCACCGAAGCCGCGGTCTCGAAGGCCGTATGAAAAACCGGCACTTCGTTGATGGAGCTCGGAGTTGGGCCGTCAATAATCGACCAGCAGCAGGCCGGGATGACGATCATTGTCTTTTCGCCCAGCGCTTTTAAGGCATACCGCATGGAAAGGGTTGCACCGCAGCCCGGGCAGGCCACTGACCCTTTGCCCATATATTCTCTTTTGGGGATTTTAAACATTAATTGACTCATCGTTTTACTCCTATCCAAATTAGGTCCTGTCCCTTGCTGCTATTCATCAGATGATCCGCTATCTCTCTGATTTGTGCAGGGGTTACGTCGCGACCGCCCAGTCCGGCCACATATCCGTTCATCATGGGATGCGTATCGGCGTTGTACAGCGCACCCTTGATCTCGTCAAAAAAGATGCCGGATTTGCCAAAAGAAAAATTACGGTCGATGACGCCGATTTTTTGTACACCTTTGACCGCTTCCCGAATTTCCTGTACCGGAAAAGGACGGAAAGCACGGATTTTAACCATGCCGATTTTAATCCCTTTGTCTCTGTATTCGTCAATCACCAGCCGGGTGGTGCCTGCTATGGTGCCAGCGGTGAACAGCAAATAGTCTGCGTTTTCCGTGCGGTATTTTTCGATTAACGTACCGTGATGCCGCCCGGTTAATTGGGCGTATTCTTCGGCGACGATCGGAATGAGTCGGGCTGCTTCTTCCATGCTTTCCTGAATATTGTAGCGGAATTCCATGTAGCTATTGGGCATGGCCAGACCGCCAAAGGCGTGCGGATCGTCCAGATCCAGTTTTAATTTGGGATTGTATGGTGGTAAAAATTGATCGACCAGTTCCTGTTTGGGCAGGGCCACAGGCTCGGAGGTGTGGGAAAGAAAGAACGCATCCATATTCACCATCACCGGCAGCATGACCTGTTCGCCTAAGCGGAAAGCCTGGATGACCATGTCCAGCACTTCCTGATTGCTTTCGCAATAGAATTGAATCCAGCCGGTGTCTCTCTGAGCCAGACTGTCAGTCTGATCGGCCCAGATGTTCCATGGAGGGCCTAGGGCGCGATTGACGTTGGCCAGAACAATGGGCAGGCGTGCTCCGGCGGCCCAATGCAGCACCTCGTGCATTAACGCCAGCCCTTGAGATGAGGTGGCCGTAAATGAGCGCGCGCCTGTGGCTTCGGAACCGATCACCGCGGCCATGGCCGAGTGTTCCGATTCCACCTTAATGAATTCGGCATCCATTTCACCGTTAGCGCACATCTCCGAGAGTTTTTCCACAATGGACGTTTGTGGCGTGATGGGGTAGGCGGAAATGACCTTAACCCGCGCCAGTTTGGTGGCGTAGGAAGCCGCGTGTGTCCCTTCGATGACTTTAATCTCCGAGATGGTTTCGGGATCAAAATATTTAAGCATATTTTCGTTGAGCACTAAACCCATTTCAATTCCTCCTCATAAGACATGGCGTTACGCGGACACTCATGCACGCAGATGCCACAGCCTTTGCAAAAATCGTAATCGATGATGTAGCCTTTGCCGTCGGGATTGTAGCTGATAGCCACGTCCGGACAGAACACCAGACAGTTGTCGCAGTAAGTGCATGTGCCGCAGCTAAAGCAGCGGTCGGCCTCGTAAATTGCGTCTTCGGTCTGAATACCCAGATTGACTTCTTCGAAATCCCCGACCAACTGCTGCGGATGGCGCTGATTTTCTTTTGGCCGCGGTTCGGGTTGGAAATAATCCAGATTCAGGGTTTCGTAAGGCACACCGTTTTCCAACGGGGCGCTCAGCCGCACTTCTTCTTTATTCAGATATTGGTGCACGGCTGCTGCGGCCCGTTTCCCGGTGGCAATGGCGTCCACTACGGTACCTATTGGTCCGTTGGCCGCGTCGCCGCAGGCAAACACGCCCGGCTGGGTGGTCATCTGGAAATGGTTTACCTCCAGGCGGTCTTTTTTGACTTCAACCGACTGCGGCAGGAAGTCCAGTTGCGGCACTTCGCCGATCGCCATCAGCACCTGATCCGCTTCGATTTCGTATTCCGAGCCGGTAATGGGGATGGGTCGGCGCCGGCCGCTTTCGTCCGGTTCGCCTAATTCCATTTTCACCAGTTTTACCCGTTCCACTTTTCCGTTGCCGATAAATGCGACCGGGTTATTCAAATAAAGAATTTTCACGCCTTCTTGCAGGGCGTCTTCTATTTCTTCGGGCACGGCGGGCATTTCCGCTCTGGAGCGACGGTAAACGATGGTCACGTCCGCGCCTAAACGCAGGGCCGATCTGGCGGTGTCTATGGCGGTGTTTCCGCCGCCGACCACGACCACTTTTTTGCCCACCGGCGCTTTTCCGGTGGTGTTATATTCCTGTAAGAACTTTAAACCGGTGGAAATACCGCTCAGTTCTTCGCCTTTCAGATTCATGCCCCAGCTTTTGTAAGCGCCGGTGGCTACCAGAACGGCGTCGTATTGATTTTTCAGATCGTCCCAGGCGATGTCTTTACCCACGGCGGTGGAGGTTTTGATTTCCACACCCAGCCTCTGAATATCGCCGATTTCCTTATCCAGTACTTCGCGAGGCAGGCGGTATTTGGGAATGCCCAACCGCAGCATGCCGCCGGGCTGTGCCGCCGCTTCGTAAATAGTCACCTGGTATCCTTTTAACCGCAACTGGAAGGCGGCGGAAAGTCCCGCCGGACCGGAACCTATGATGGCTATTTTTTGCGACCGATTCTCTGCCACCCAGTCTTGCGGAATATGGTTTTCCATATTCTGATCGGCCACAAAACGCTCCATATTATGTATGGCGATCGGTTCGTCGTAATGCATCCGGTTGCACACGCTTTCGCAGGGATGGTAACACACCCGTCCGGTGACTCCAGGCATGGGGTTGTCCCTGAGGATAATATGCCAGGCCTGTTCGTATTTTTTTTCTTTAACCAGCGCAAAATATTGAGGGATTTTTTCGTTTGCCGGGCATCCTACCGTGCAGGGAGGCGTCTTTTCTTCGTAAAGGGGACGCATGTACCGCCAGCTACCGGTTTTATTCCAGCTCATGTCTCCGGTTGAGACAGCAAACGGCGGTTTACCGTTCTTAAATTCCATTGGATCGTACATGCCTTTGCTCCTATCTTCTTCGCTATATTTTTTTCAATTTTCAAATTTCAAACTTGTCGTAAGCTTCTTTTGCCGCGGCGGCGTTTTCTTCAGGTTTTACCGGAACGGATTCACGGATTGCCGCCAGAATGGCGTCGATGCCGATTAGGTTCGAATACTTGGCAAAAGCGCCTAAAATAGCCGTATTGACAATGGGATGGCTGCGCGAGCCCAGATGGTGCTCCACGGCAATGCGGCTGGCATCGATGGTTTTGATTTCGTATTTATCTGAAAAATTGAATTGGGAAACCGGAAGGGCCGTATTAATTAAAATTTTTCCGCCCTCTTTTAGTCCGGCGGTTACGTCCACGGTTTGTAACAGGGTAGGGTCGAGCACTACCAGCAAATCCGGTTCGTAAATTTCGGTGCGCAGGTGGATGGGTTTGTCGTCCACACGGATAAAAGCCTGCACCGGGGCGCCGCGCCGTTCCACGCCAAAAGCCGGAAACGATTGGGCGAATTTTCCTTCCTTGAAAAAAGCGGAGGCCAGGATTTTACAAGCCACCACCGCTCCCTGGCCGCCCCGGCCGTGCATTCGAATTTCTACCATTGGAAGCTCCTGTGTTTAGTTTTTATCATTTTCGTTGTAATTGCCTTTACCTTATTGGCCATGGGAACGAGCTGTATATTTTTTCATTTCCCATTTCAGGCCATCCTTGCAAAATTCAATAATCGTGCCAGGAAGCGTTGCGCCTCACCTGTTGTTTATTAGGTACTTACACCCATAACTCAAGAAAAATCAGATAAAAATCCTTTTCTTTCCCTAATAATGAGAATGGATTCTCATAAATAAAATAAACAGATGAAATTTGCCATGCAACATTTTATCGGCTATTCAATATCGTGCATAAGTATGCACACGATCTGGTTTTTAGCTATGTTAATTGTACATAGCAAACACGCGATTCCAGTGAAATCAAAGCGGATTATCGCAGTCCCTGCCAGGTAATCTCCGGCGTACCGTTGATGACGTTCAAATAACGGGCGACAACAAAAAGCAAATCACTCAGGCGGTTGAGGTAAACACCTTGTTCAAAGGGCAGAGGATCTTGAGCGTTTAATTCCACCCACAGCCTTTCCGCCCGACGGCAAACGGTTCGGGCGATGTGGGCCACGGCCGCCGCCTCGCTGCCTCCGGGTAAGATGAATTTTTTTAACGGGGGAATTTTATCGCTGAGACGGTCGATGGCCGCTTCTAATTTGTCCACCTGCGGAGCGCCGATTTTATCCTTGAAGGAAGCCAGCATCTTTTCATCCCCGGCAGCAATTTCCGATGACAAAACGAAAATTTCGTTTTGCAGTTCAAGGATCAAATCCTTTAATTCAGCGGTTTGGATATTTACCAGCAACAGCCCGAGAAAGCTGTTTAATTCATCCAGCGTGCCATACAGGTGTACCCGGGAATCGCTTTTAGACACCACTTTTCCGCCTAATAGCGCGGTTTTTCCTTTGTCTCCGAATCCGGTGTAGATTTTCAAACGGAACCTCCTCAATATATTTTTTTAATATACGAAAAAAACAGAAACGGAAACAGAAAGGAGGAGGGAAATAGTGGCCAGTATGTTGAAAAAGAGGGGCACGCAAAAGAACGCAGAGCGGCATAAAATAAAAAAACTGCACCCACACAATTAAAGCGGGGCGCAGTCATTTGTACCAAATCGCTGTAAGGCCAACCGTTACAGAGCTTTGATCTTACCGGTGACCTGAATTTCCACCGGAACATCTTCCACAGCATCCGGAATTTGGTCTTTTAGCGCTTCGTTGAGCTTTTCCACCGACACGATAATGCCGATGGCGCCGTTTTTTAAAATACCGACGCCCACGGCAACTACGCCCGGTAGTTTAAGCCAGGCATTTTGGTACTTATTTTTTATGCGTTTTATATTATCTAAATCCATCATGTGCATCAGGATTGCGGAATATAATCCACACCCAGCAAACTGAACACATTCTGAATGCGGTTAATGATGGTGCTGCTGCTGCTACCGGCAAACAGCAGACCTACGATCTTATTGTCGTTGTTGAGCACCGCGGAACCGCTGTCGCCTCCGGCGCTCATATTTCCGGCCATAAGCTGGTCCACAAAGGTAGCCACTTTATTCGAACCGTAGCTGACCTCAACCGTTACATCTACCTGCTGGATGATGCCGGTGGTCAGGCCGGTGGTGCGCCCGCTTTTTTTGATGTTCATGCCCAGCGTTCCTTCTGCCACACCGGTAATGGAACCGATCTTAAGGATTTCATTTTTTACGTCGTTTTCGTCCAACGGCTCGGCAATGGCGCAATCGACTAAGTTTTCTTCACCTTGCGGGGCTGCGGTTTTAACCGGAGTCAGGCGCGTCTTGCTGCCTAAAATGGCGGCAAAGATGTTCAATAATCCGGCGGCGGCTCCGGCCAATTTACACGGACTGCCTCCCCCGTTATCGAAATGAATGGGAATGAAATCGGCCAGTTTCGCGATATAGTCTTCGGGATATCCGCCCCCATCGTAAGACCCGGGCTGAAGAATGGGATCACCGATGTCTGCAACGTTGCTGTTGGCCAGCACATGATTGTTCGATAAAATGAACTTTTTGCCGTCCTTTTGCACCAGGCAGCCCAGCGTACCGGCGGTAATGTCGATGTGGCCGATGCTTACTCCTCCCGGCGCAGGACGAAATTTACCGGTGGGGTCTTGCAATGCATGGATAACACCGGTAGGGTACACATCCGTGGGAATGTTTTGAATGGTAGCAGGAATCATTTCCTTCTCAATGAGAAGTTTTTTCGGTTTTTTTGAGTCAACCGAGCAAATAATCGCCAGTTCACCAGTTGGCTTCCCATTGACTATTTTGTATCCGATCCCTGTAGCAACCACATTTGGCTTCTGCAGTAATTCCTTTTTCGCAGCCTTTAAAACCTGTCTGATTTCTTGAAAATCGGTTTGCATAATATCCTCCCTTAAATGAGTGAATGTAATATAGGAATCATTCTCCGGCAAAAGCAATAAATATTTTAATTTTTAACATACTTAAGTTATATTTTTACTAATGATTTGCCTCATTCAACCGAATACACAGATGATCTTTAGTT
>CAZJNP010000101.1:0-8822 GCA_964547355.1 uncultured Calditrichaceae bacterium | reverse complement strand
AATCATTTGTTAATAAACCACGAATTAATGGACTTGTACGAATCCCATAACATCCAGGTCATTGAAAGTGCGTTTGTGATAATTCGTATAAGTTGTGGATGGTTTCTTATTCGCAAGCCCGTTTTTGTTTGCTCTTATCCGGGCCGGTTCCAACGTTTTAAATTGAGCAGAATATAAATCCCAAGCAAAACAAGCGGAATGCTTAGAATTTGCCCCATATCCAGTGGTAGCGTCTGTTCAAAAGGCTCTTGCGGTGCCTTTAAGAATTCCACAAAAAAGCGAAAACCGAAAACGGTAATCAGAAAAATGCCGAACAAATAGCCTTTGGGAGTAATCGCACCCTTCTTTTTGTAAATCAAAAATAAAATCAGAAAAATAATAAAATATGCCATCGCTTCGTAAATCTGAGAAGGATGCCTGGGAATATTGTCCACCCGCTCAAAGATGAAAGCCCAGGGAACATTGGTGGGCGCGCCGATAATTTCCGAATTGAACAAATTGCCTAATCGAATGAACGCTCCGGCCAGGGCGACTACAATCACGATACGATCCGTTATCCATAAAAAGGGTTGATTGTCTTTCTTTCTGGAATAAAAATACAAGGCCAGCAAAATTCCGATGGCCGCCCCGTGGCTGGCCAAACCGCCTTCCCACACCATTAGAATCTTGATCGGGTGACTCAAATAGTAGCCGGGATCGTAAAACAGGCAATGACCCAGCCGGGCGCCCACTACCGTACCCAGCAACATGTAGATCAATAGGTGATCCAGATCGGCCACCGGTTTGTTCTCGCGTTTGTAAATCCAGTTAAATATGTAAAGGCCGATCAAAAAAGACAGCATAAAGAATAAGCTGTACCAGCGTAAGGCAAAAAAACCTATCCGAAAAATTTCCGGATTGGCATCCCAGTGAATCATATCAGACCCCTTTTTTCTTTCTAAAAAACAATTGGTTCAGATTGTTTTGGAAATGAGCGACAACCAAAACCGAAAACTAGTTACTCCGAAAAATCCATTTCCTCCAGCAAATGATCCGCGGCTGAGTAGTTGTGCAGCAGCCACAAGATATAACGTATATCAACCCCGATGGAACGACTGTAAGCCTTATTCCAGGCAAAATCATTAATGGTAGCCTGAAAGGTACGGTCAAAATTCAAACCGACCAGTTGACCGCGACTGTTTAAAACCGGACTGCCGGAGTTGCCGCCGGTGGTGTCCATATCATACAAAATACAAATCGGCACGGTATTTAGTTCCCTGCTGGTAAAGCGTCCTTTGGCGGATGTGCGTAACAAACGCAACAGGTCCGGTGGCGCATTAAATGGCGCACGTCCGGTGTTTTTTTCGAAAATACCGCGCGGAGTGGTAAACGGATGCATGTAAACCGCATCCGCCGGTGAGTACCCCCGGATGTGGCCGTAAGTCAGACGAAACGTTCCGTTGGCATCCGGAACAAAACGGGTTTTCAGGAACAATCGTTTTGCTTCCGTCCAGCGGGCGGAAAGTTCGGCTATAGCTCCGGCGCGTTCTTCTTCGATTTTCTTCAATTCTTCATAAACCGGATGCATTTTGATGCGCCATTGCAAAATGGGATCATTAACGGCGGCAAGTTCTTCCCAGGTCATGGTAAAAGCCCGGGCAACAAAAGAGGAATCGGTAAGAAGAGTGGCTGCATACGCTTCTTCAATAATTTTTTCCGTTGCTTGTGCGCCCTGCCTCAAAGCAAACAACGTGTCCAGAACAGCAATTTTTTGTTGTTCCGGCAGTTTCTGCGCTTTTAACAGCAATGCGCTTAAAATTTTGCGATCAACGGGCAGCACCAGATTTTTCAGGGCTAGTTGTACTTTTTTTTTGGTACGTGCAAAATTACGATCCATGTAGGTCCATTCCCGTTCCACATCCGGCTTTTGCCTTTCTTTGGCCGCTGTCACCAGCGTATTGGCAATCTGAAAAAGCGTTACGCTACGGCGTAAATAATCCAAAATAAACTTGCGCTGCGCCGATCGGCGCATGGCATTGTAAATGTGCTCCAATTCGGGAAGCACGCCTGCGTATTTTTGTCTGCGTTGCGGATCGCTATCAATAAAGGCCTGAATCTGTTCTTCCTGCTTCTGCTTTTCTTTTAGCAAATGAATACGCGCTAACCCTTGAATTTTTCCGCGGTAATTCTTTTCTGTATTTGCCAGTCCCTTTATTTTAGAACTCAGCTTTAATGCGATAGCGGGATCGTCTTTACCTGCCTCTTCCATGACGCGTATTTGATACTGGTACCAGTCCACCACAAAAGGCATGCGTACCTGCTGTTGGTAAGCGATAAAATGCGAAGTCCGGTGGCGGTAAGTTTTGCCCGGGTAACCGAGAATAAAAACAAAATCTTCTTCATTGACGCCGGAAGGATTGATGAGGAGATGTTTTTTCGGTCGATAAGGTATGTTTTCAGGAGCGAACGGCGCCGGCGTTCCGTCTGGCGCCACATAGGCCCGCAAAAGGGCAAAATCCGCATTATGCCGGGGCCATTCCCAGTTGTCGTAATCCCCGCCGAATTCACCCACGGAACGGGGCGGCACATAAACCAGACGCACGTCCTTTAGATAGGTGTAAATAAAAAGAAAATAAGTTTGCCCCAGAAACATCTCGGCTACTTCGGCCCGTTTCCCGGGATGTTCTTTTTCTGCACGGAGGACGATTTCCTTCATCTTACGCTTTTTGAGTTTTTCACGCTGCTGAAAATTTTGCGCTCCTTTTAAGGCGTTTAAAATTTCCTCTGAAACGTCGCGGTAACTTTCGGTAATGCGCACAGTATATCCTTTGGCTTCCACTTCTTGCGACCGGTTGGCCGCCATAAAGCCTTTGGTTAAATAATCGTGCTGCAACGTACTGGCATTTTGTACCGCCCGGAAAGCGCAATGATGGTTGGTTAAAATCAATCCCTGAGAAGAAATAAACGAACCGGTACAGCCGCCTATTTTGACAATCGCGTCGGACAGGCTGGCCTGTTCAGGATTGAAAATATCTTTGGCCGATACGGCAAATCCTGCCTGAGACAACTCCATTTGATTGAGATGCGACAGAGGGTACATGCCTTCCTCGCCCTGTCCGGTTTGAACTAGTAGCGCCAGGAATAGTACAAAAATATAACGATTCATTTAAACTCCGTTTTAATGGCAAATGGATTGCTTCAAAAATAAACGAAATTCCAAAAACATCCAAATGGATTTTGACTTGGCTTTATATGACCAAAATGGGTATGTTTTCAGAAACGTCATCATACAAACGGAGCATACTATGATCAGCAAAACAATGGAACAGGCATTTAATCAGCAAATTAATTTTGAACTCTATTCGGAATATTATTATCTGGCTATGGCCGCCTACTGTGAAAGCATCGACTTGCCGGGTTTCGCTTCATGGATGATGGCACAGGCGGAAGAAGAACGGCAGCATGCCATGCGGTTGTTCAAATTCCTGATCGACCGGGACGGACGCGTAGTGCTCGACAAAATCGAGAAACCACAAAACGAATATCAATCGATTTTGGATATGTTTGAACACGTACTGAAACACGAGCAGTTCGTCACCAGCAAAATCAACGAGCTGTATGAATTAGCGGTCAAAGAGAACGACTATCCGGCGCAGGTGGAATTGCAGTGGTTTATCCAGGAACAGGTGGAAGAAGAAAAAACGGCCCGCGACATTATTCAACAACTTAAATGGATCGGCGACCAGACCATGGCGTTGTATATGTTAGATCAGAAAATGGGCCAGCGCAATACAACTTAAAGTGGCGCATAGAGAGGACATAAAACAAATCCCAAAAAACAAATAAATTCCAATTTACAATGATCAAAATCCCAAATAACCATATGTTCTGTTTCGGTCAATAAGGTTTCGAATTTGGAAATTATTTGGGATTTGGTGCTTCCCCCTCGGCCCTATAAACATGCCGCCCCTCCGGGGCTGAACAATCGTATTGGGAACCCCGTTCCCCGCGCTAAAGCACGGGGCTATTCACATTTCGCTCCTCCGGGGCTCACTCCACCAGAACTGAAAACAGATAACTGATAACTGACAACTAACGCCCCCTCGGTCCTTCTAAAAATACGCCTTAATCTCCGCCTGTCCCGTGTGGATGGTGCGTTCGAATCCGGCGTCTTTCCTGCCGGAATAAAAAAAGCTGAACACGATGTTTTTGGCCACCGTGTATTCCACCCTGAGCTGCCAGTTCTGCGACACCCCTGCTTTTTTGCCGTTGGCCATCTCGAAAGGAACGGTTAAGTTCTGAGGATTATCCGTCACCTGTACCGTCTGGTACTGATAAAATCCGCTGGCTCTGCCTTTACCGGGAATGGCATAGGTCAATCGGGCTTTGGCCGTTCCATACCATAAACGAATCGGATAAGTAGGCACGTGATTGTTTTCATTTCCATAAACCGCTTCCAGACCAAGCTCCCAACGTTGCACAGGGCGGTATGAGATATTCTGCTGGCCGAAGAACGCGCCGATGTCGCGGTTCCTCAACACATTGGCCGCGCTGTGGCGGAAGGTCTGTTTCCAGCCCGCCAAAGACTGGCTCTTTAACCGGCTGGTAATCCGCCAGTCCATGCGTACACTGGATTCCCGACTCAGCCGGTCCTCATTCTCATTGGCATTCAGAAACTGATTGGTGGTGCTCTGGCGGTAACGGTACCGCAGACGAAAAGAAAGCCGGCGGTTATGCCGCATCAGGTACAAATCCTGATTTAATTGAATAGCGCCCCTGACCGTGGAGTCTCCCTGAAATTTGGACAACTTCAACAGATAAATCGAGCGCACGTCCTGTTCCCGGGTTTCTTCTTCGATACGCCAGTAACTTTCTCCGCTCAGGTGGCGCAGAATTTTCAACCACCCGCGCTTATTTGCGCCGATGGAACGATAGGGATCGAACCGCATGCGAAACGCGGTTTGCAGATTGGTTACCGGCTCAAACCTGCCGGAGGGAAGAATGAACAACAGATATTCCCCGTCGGGATCGGGCACATATTCCTGCAGGTCTTCATCAAAGCGCAGATTACCGCGTCCCTGTCCCACATTCAGATACACCTTTTCTTTCAGGGCGGTCTGCTGGGACGCCACCCGGTACTGCCACGAAAGATTCAACGCTTTCTTCCAGCGGGAATGGCTCACGGTCAATTCCGCCAGATCGGTGGTGCGGTCCTGCCACACCGTATCCTGAACCGAGGCGTCGGCGTAAAGCAGTTTCAACGTGTCCACCCGGATATTCTCAAACCGGCTGGTGTAATCCTTGATCCGGTGCACCGCGCTCAGACTGGCCGATGTATTGGCCAAACCTATCAGTTGTAAATTCAATCTCCCGGTAGTGGTGCCGGCCTGGGGCACCAGTCCGCCGCCGGTTTGCACGTCGTAAACAAAATCCTGCCTGTTTTCCAGCACGGCTGCTCCACTGACGTACTTAAATTTCACCAGGTCGACCTGGGCGCTTACATCGTCGAAGCGGAATCCGCTCAGCCGGTCCAGCGTCTCATTCTTGCGCCATTCGCCTTTGTAGGCAATCGACGGACGCAGCCGCCAGACACGTTTAGCGACCCTGGCGGAATAACGCTGCCACACGTTGGTAATCCCTTCGGCTTTTAGTTTGCTTTCCACCGCTTCGTAGCGCGCCTGAGAATAAAAGCGGGTAGAATCGCCGTACTGCACACGCAGGCCGTAACGGCCCGATTCCAGTTCTTTTTTGCGCAGTTGTCCCAAGTTCATCCCGATACTCATGGCCTGCACGGGCCGGTACCCGGCGTTAAGCAGGAGGCTGAGTTCTTCATTCGATGGCTGCGCCTCCTGCAAGATATTCCAGTAGCGCTGATAGTCGGGCGGCTGTAATCGATCCACCGGGCGGAAACGATCCTGCACATAGCGCAGATTAAAATCCAGATTCACCTTGCCCAGCGAGTGGCGTCCCAGGTTCAGGCCAAAATCGCTGAGCTGCGCCCGCACCTGCAGCGCGCCGCCCTGGTTGTCGTCATCCCCGGCCGCGGACATGATGTTGTCATCCCGGCGGGATACGGCAAACTCGGAATGCAGCTTAAAACGCTGCGAAGGCTTCCAGTCCAGCCGGGCGTCGGCCAGCTCGTGTCGGTTGGGCAGCGGAATCAGACGGATGGGCAAATAGCGGCCGCGCTGCGGTCCCACCCAGCGGTACACGCCCAGCCGATCCCTGATGTAATCGCCCCGGTTTTGTCCCACGTCCGAAAACGAAACTGAAAAATCGCCGTTCCCCGCGCCCACATAACGGTAAATGGCGTAGCTCTGCCCGCCAAAAACGGTGTCCGCCTGCACGTAACTGCCCTTGCCCGTGTCCACCGGAACGGCCCCGTTAAGAAAGGCCTTAAACGGATCGTCTCCGGCCGCTTCCAGGGCCGTGCGTTCTTCCGCCGAAAGCTCTTCCGTTCCTTCCAGCAGTTGATTCGGATTGTCCCCTTCGCGGTACATGCGCAGATCGAGCGAGAGCGAGGGATGCCACAGCCGGCCCCCGCCGATGACGCTGTAAACGGTGCGGTTGTATTTTTGCACCGACGGGAAATATTCAAAATCCACTTCAATGCGCGAACTGCTGGTGATCAGGCGGTTGTTGGTGAAGCGGATTTGTCCGTTGCCGTATTCGATCACATAGTCGTTACTCTCGCCGCGCACCATGGGCTGACCGTTTACATACACATGTTCGGTGCCGGCCAGCACCACGATGTCCCGCTCCCCGTTTTTGCCGGTCAGCTGATACGGCCCCTGATTGCCTTCCTGCCCCAAAAACTGCATGCGGTTAAAATATCCGCGGGTAGTGGCGATGGTGGCGCCTAAAAAATGGTGGCGGTAGTTTCCCAGCAGGGTCAGTCCCTGCAGCTTGCGATTCAGATTGGCGTAAGCCGTTCCTTTGTATTCCAGATTAAAATCGCCCACCGTGCCCTGCACATACGGACTCTTAAACCGAACGAACACCTTGTCCACTTCCTGGAGCGTCTGGGTGTTGCCTTCCGGCTGAATGGGCGTGGCTTCGTCGGTGAGCGCGGCCACCACTTCCAGGTTTTCCGTCAATTTCCCGGACAGCTCCAGATTCAACCCGGAATTAAGCGTCATATCGCGGTTGGAACCGATTTGAATGCCGCGCATAATGCTGCCGCTGGTTTTCAGATCACCATAATTTTTGGCAAAGGGATTTTCGAACCGGATTTTGCGCAGTCTGGCCTTGCGCTTTTGCTTTAGCAGGCTGTCGGCTTGGCCGGCCGACGGCAATTGCTCCTCCCGGTACAGACGGAAGGTGCGCGGCAGGTCCAACAGCAGCCGGCGGTACATGATGTGCAGCGAATCGCCCTTACGCAGGGCGTTGAAAAAAGTAATCACCGTATCGCGGGCGGTAAAATCCGCCTGAGGGTGCAGCGGCAGCCGGTTATTCCATATTTGTAATGATTGCAACAGCGGACGATGCGTCTCCGGAAAACGGTAAGAAAAATCTGCCGATGGTACGACCACCAACGTGTCCACCTGCCATGGATTCGGCAGCACCACGGTCTGCGCTCCCAACCCGCCGGCAATTAGGAGCAGCAGCGCCAGCGCCTGTTTTAAAATCGGATATGTGCGATGGGTCGTTTTCACTAAGGTTTCTGCTGAGTGATAATAAGTTGGTTGCCGTCCAAAATATACAGGAATCGCGTTTGCCCCTGACTGACCATGGCAACGTCCGCCGGGTGCGCAAGCGGTCTGGTTAACCGCAAAGGAATTTCCTCAACCGCTTTCAGGTCGGTTTGAATCCGAAAAATCTTTCCGGCTGCCGGATCGCTGACCAGAATCCCGTAGCGGTCGTCCGTGGCCAGACCCGCCGGCGCCTGGAAACGGTTTTCTCCCAAGGCCGCGATATAATTGCCAAAGAAATCAAAAATCACTACCTGACGGCGCGCGGCGTCGGAAACCAGCACATAGTTGTCCCGAAAAATATCCAGCTGCACCGGTTCCCGCAGCTCGCCGGCCCCGGATTCGTAGGTGCCGAAAATACGTTCCGGCTCGTCGCGACGGTTGATTTTCACGATTTTGTTTTCTCCGCGCTCCAGCAGGAAAAGATCATTCTGAGAATTGATGGCGCAACTCAGCACCTCGTAAAACCGGAACTCCTCGTCCCAAGCCTCCTGGCTTTTCAGTTCCGACAAAAAGCGAAAATTTCGGTCCAGCCGCACCACCCGCTGGTTGTTGTAATCGGATACGTAAATATTAATCAACGTGCGCGCCCAAACGTCCAGTGGATGATTAAACTGATCCTCCTGAAAACCGAAACCGCCTGCCGTTCGTACCAACCGGCCCTTTAAGTCGAACACCTGCAACCGGTCGTTTCCGCTGTCCACCACGATGAGCGTGCCTTCAGAAGTGGCGTCCAGCGCCAGCGGCTGACGAAACTGACCGGGCGCGCTGCCCTCCTCGCCGATCCGCGCGACTTCAACAAACGTCTGCGCCCTGATGGCCGCAAACGTCAGTAAAAGCAAAATGAGAATTCGAAGCATGCCCCTTCTCCTTTTATCGGAATGTAATGGACGAACCCGTTTCTGGCAAGTGCAAAAGCCGGGACGCTAAGATAGAGAGGGTCAATGACCAAGAGCCGAGAACCAAAAGAGAACTACCAACAAGACACTACATATTTTAGTATGAAAGGAGAGTTTTGTAATTTTTCACCAATTATTCATTATAAACTTGCTCATTAAAAACCAAACCGAACATGATTATTAAATTTCTTTACAAATCTTTAAAATATTTTCCCCCTTTTCTGCCAGAACTTGAAAATGCATTCGGAATTAT
>CAZJNP010000100.1:0-8831 GCA_964547355.1 uncultured Calditrichaceae bacterium | reverse complement strand
AAACACTTCAATAACAATCAGGAAAAAATATTTTTTCTCTTGCATTTTAATGATGGCCTTAAATATATTTAACCAGGTTAACTGTTAACCTAATTAACTTCCTTGGACCAATCATTCAAGAGACAAAATGGCCGAATATTCAGCGAAAGAAGTAATCGACCTTAGCCGGTTATTGATTCAGGTAGTTTGTGACAAATTCGAAAGAGAATATATAAAAAGCTCTTCGCCTGTTCACCTTAGTAAAAACCAATTTACAATCTTACAAATCCTAAACTCTACCAGTCCTTTACCGGTAAGTCATTTGGCGGAAATTCTGCAAATCAGTAAGGCGGCCGCCAGTAAAAGCATCGATTATCTGGTCAGGGAAAAAATGGTACGGAGACAGACCATCAGCGCAGACCGCCGCACTACCATGGTTTATTTGCTGGATTCCGGACGTCAACTGGTAAAGAATTTTCAGCGCCATTTTCAAAAAAAACACACAAAAATTTCCAAATCGTTTACTCAGGAAGAACTTACTTCACTTATTTTACTGTTAAAAAAATTCGTCGGTTTATGTCTGGAACATGAAAAAGATATTGGTCTGATTTGTGTACAGTGTAACGGTATGATTATTGAAAACTGCACGTTAAAAGATAACCTTGAAGTCTGTAGATATTTCTATAAAAAAACAATAAAAAAAGGAGAAGAGGAATGATTTTGAATCCATACACATAATCACCTAACAAAAGGAGGATTGAGCATGTCTATCGGAGTTGATCAGATGAGACAGGGCTCGCTGCAACCTACGCTCAGGACTGTTTCCCGTCGCGATTTTCTCAAATTCTGTACGGTTACTGCTGCTACGCTTGGCTTGCCTCTCAACATGGCCGACCTCATCGCAAAGACGATTGAAAACCCCAAACGACCACCGGTTATATGGCTGCATTTCCAGGAATGTACCGGTTGCACGGAGTCTCTATTGCGGGCCACCCATCCCACAGTGGAGAGTTTAATTCTTGATCTGATTTCCGTTGATTATTCGGAAACGTTAATGGCCGCGGCTGGTCACCAGGCAGAAGCCGCCCTTCACGCGTCTATAAAAGCAAATGAAGGCAAATTCATCCTGGTATGCGAAGGTTCCGTACCAACCAAAGATGGCGGTATCTACTGCAAGATCGGCGGTCGCACGGCACTGGATATTCTAAACGACATCGCTCCCAAGGCGGCAGCGATTGTTGCCATCGGATCGTGCGCTTCCTGGGGCGGCGTGCAATCATCCTATCCCAATCCCACCGGCGCCAAAGGCATTTCCGAAATCATTACGGACAAACCTGTCATCAATCTTCCGGGATGCCCGGCCAGTCCGTACAATTTATTATCCACCGTTTTATACTATTTAACTTTAAAGAAACTACCCGAACTCGATAAAAAAGGTCGTCCCAGGTTTGCTTACGGCCGCCTAGTGCATGAGAACTGTGAGCGTCGGCCGCATTTCGACGCCGGACGATTTGCCAATGAATTCGGCGATGAAGGTCACCGTCAGGGATGGTGCCTGTATAAACTGGGTTGCAAAGGCCCCGAAACACACGCCAATTGCCCTGTTCAGTTGTTCGGAGATGTGGGAGCCAACGCCTGGCCGGTGGGCACAGGACATCCTTGCTTCGGCTGTACGGAAAAAGGTGTGGGATTCACCAAACCCATTCATCAGCAAGCCGAAGTTTATACGGCCACACCGCCCGCTATGTATCCGGATGTTAACCAGAGTAAAGGTAACGGATTAGGTGCGGGAGCAGCCGTCATCGTTGGTGCTGCTGCAGGAGCAGCAATGGCTTCCGGTATTAAGTTCTCCAAAGTACTTAAAGAATCCGAAACGGAAGACCAGGCTTCCCATAGTGATAAAGAATAGGAGGCGACGTCATGAATGTTGATCGAAGAGATTTTTTTAAGGTCCTTTCTGCCGGCGTCGTATCCGCAACATCAATAGATAAAGCTTTTGCCGCAGACAAAGACCGCTACAAACGTTCGCCCGACGCGGTGGGTATTTTATATGATGCGACCGTGTGCATTGGCTGTAAAGCCTGTGAAGTAGGCTGTAAAAAAGCCAATGATTTACCGGTGGAACACTCGGCGGTAGAAGCATACAATGGTGTTTCCGGTACCTGGGATTCTTCTCTGGACACCTCGGTGAATTCCTTTATCCGAATCAAAGCGATTAAAACCGGAGATACGCCGCTCCGCAACGATCCTGATGCCGGTTTTAGCTTTATGCGCACCGCCTGTATGCATTGCGTGGACCCGGATTGCCAATCCGTTTGCCCCACCTCCGCTCTGCAAAAAGACCCCGTGACCGGAATCGTTACCTGGGATATCGATGCTTGTTGCGGGTGCCGGTATTGCCAAATGGCCTGTCCATTCGACATTCCCAAATTTGAGTACGACGAACCTTTTCCGCGTGTGCGTAAATGTTTTCTTTGTTCGCACCGCGTGACCAAAGGCGGCATTCCGGGATGCGCGGAATTCTGTCCCACTGGTGCCACTTTGTACGGGAAATTTGACCAGATACTGGCAGAAGCCAAACGGCGGTTACAGCTTAAAGAAGGTGACAGCTACGAATACCCCGTTCATACCCTGGATTCCGGCGACCGGACTCCGAAAAAAGTGGCGAAATACCTCAACTATGTGTACGGCGAAAATGACGGCGGCGGCACCCAGTATATTGTACTTTCGGCCATTCCGTTTACCAAGCTGGGGTTACCTAAATTACCGGATCACTCCTCTGCCTCCAGATCGGAAGGGTTGCAGCATACCCTGTATAAAGGAATGATCGCACCCATTGCTCTGTTGGTTGGATTAATGTTCGCCGCGCATCGATCGGTCAAAAACGAAGATAGCGAGTAAGGAGGAAGGCCATGAGTAATCTAAAACCATTAGGAGGAAAAATCTGGACCACGCCGTTTAAAATTCTGACGGCGCTGGCGTTGATCGCGGCCGTCCTCATCGTCAAGCGCTTTCTGTTTGGTCTGGGATCGGTGACCAATTTGAACGATGGTTACCCCTGGGGTCTCTGGATTGTCTACGACGTGGTTACAGGAACGGCCCTGGCCTGCGGCGGATACGCCATGGCTATGCTGGTTTATATTTTTAACCGCTGGGAATATCACCCTTTGATCAGGTCCGCCTTAGTAACCAGCCTGTTCGGTTACACGCTGGCTGGCCTAGCTATTTTCATAGACGTGGGCCGCTACTGGCAGTTGCACAATGTTTTCATTCCGCCTTATGCCAATCCGAATTCGGTGATGTTCGAAGTGGCCACCTGTATTTCTCTCTACATTGTGGTGATGTGGATTGAATTTTCACCGGCTTATTTCGAAGCAAAACAGAAAACGGTCTGGTTAAAAAGAATCAACAAAGTAATGTTTTTCTTTATCGCTCTCGGCGTTCTGTTACCGACCATGCACCAGTCTTCTCTCGGATCGCTGATGATTGCTATGGGAGAAAAGCTTTCCCCGCTGTGGCAAACGCGCTTTATTCCCCTGCTGTTTCTGATCACAGCCATCACATTGGGTTATGCTGTTGTCATTTTCGAATCGATCTTTTCGGCGGTTAATTTTAAACGGCCGATAGAAACCAGACTGTTAGCGCGGCTTTCACGGTTGATTCCGTGGCTTACTCTTTTTTACCTGGCGCTTCGTCTGGGTGTCATTGTGTGGAACGGAAACGCCGGATTGATCTTTAGATTTGATTTGGACAGCATCATGTTCTTAATCGAAATGGCGCTGTTTCTTATTCCGATGGTCATTCTGTTTTCCACACAAAAACGGGAAAAACCGCGCTTCCTTTTCATCTCCGCGACCACTTACCTGCTGGCCGGTTGCCTCTACCGATTCGACACTTTTCTGGTGGCATTCCATCCGGGGCACGGCTATGTTTACTTTCCGGCCGCTCAGGAGATTTTGATCACGCTCGGCATTGTTGCATTTGAAATCATGCTCTACCTGATCTTTGTTAAACGTTTTCCCGTTTTTCCTGAAGTTAAACATGCGTAAAAAATCTTAGGAGGTACAATAAATGGCTAAGAGAATTGTGGTCGATCCCATTACACGCATCGAAGGCCATCTACGGATTGACTGTGAAATAAACGACGGCAAAATTACCAAGGCCTGGTCTTCCGGCCAGATGTGGCGTGGGATCGAAATTATTTTGAAAGGCCGCGATCCGCGCGATGCCTGGATTTACACCCAACGCATCTGCGGCGTTTGTACCACGGTACACGCCATCGTGTCCGTACGGGCAGTGGAAAATGCGCTGAATATGGAAATCCCGGTCAACGCCCAGTACATCCGCAATATGATCATCGCCGCGCACGGGATTCACGATCACATGGTGCATTTTTACCATCTGTCTGCTCTGGACTGGGTAGATGTGGTCAATGCCCTAAAAGCCAGTCCCCGTAAAGCGGCTTCCATTGCACAATCGCTGTCTCCCTGGCCTGGCAACGATTACCGGCATTTTAAGCAGGTACAACAAAAACTGAAAGACTTTGTGGCATCCGGCCAACTGGGCATCTTTGCCAACGGTTATTGGGGGCATCCGGCCATGAAACTGCCGCCGGAGGTGGATTTAATCGCCGCGGCCCATTATCTGGACGCCTTTGAGTTTCAACGCAAAGCCAACCAGATCACCACCATCCTGGGCAGCAAAACCCCGCATATTCAAAATTTAGCCGTGGGCGGTGTGGCCAATGCCATTAACCCGGACAGTCAGTCGGCGTTGAACTTCGAACGTTTGTACTATGTGAAAACCCTGATAGATCAGATCGGCGATTTCATCAAGAACGTGTATCTGATCGACGTGGCCGCGGTGGCCGCCTTTTATCCAGAATGGCTCAAATACGGCTCCGGCGTGATGAATTACCTGTCGGTTCCGGATTTTCCGGTCGATCCCAAAGGCACGCAGTTTGGCACGCCCGGCGGCTACATTCCCAACGGCGACATCAGCCGATTCCAACCCATTCAAAGTTTCCAGGACGACTTCTTCAAAAAGAACGTCAAAGAAAGTATCAAACACTCCTGGTACAAAGGCGACTGGACGCGCCATCCCTGGGAAGAAGACACCGATCCGCATTACACGGACTTCCAGGACAACGGCAAGTATTCCTGGGTAAAATCGCCATCCTTTAAAGGCAAGCCGGCCCAGGTCGGTCCTTTGGCTAATGTGCTGTGCATGTACGCCGCCGGTCACGAGCCGACCAGGAAATACGCCACTCTGGCGCTCAAGAAGATCAATGCCATTGCAAAAACCAACTTCGGGCTGGAAGTGCTGCATTCCACGTTAGGGCGCCACGCGGCCCGGGCCGTACGGTGCGCCGTGCTGTACGAGGAACTGGCCAAAAACTACCAGCTACTGGTGGACAACATTTCCAATGGGGATGTTTCCACTTTTGTCAAACCGGAATTTCCGAAGGGTGAACAACGCGGCTTCGGTTTCCACGAAGCGCCGCGCGGCACGCTTTCCCACTGGGTGGTGATCGAGAACGGGAAAATCAAGAACTACCAGGCGGTGGTGCCGTCCACCTGGAACGCCGGACCGCGCAATCAGGACGATGCGCCCGGACCTTATGAAGCTTCCCTGCTGGGCAATCCCATCGCTCAGGAAGAACGCCCCCTGGAGGTGCTGCGCACGGTGCACTCTTTCGACCCGTGTCTGGCCTGCGCCATTCATCTGCACGACAATGAACGAAAGGATATTGCCACGGTTTCGGTATTGTGAAAAACTTAAATCAGATTACAGTGCTGGGTATCGGCAACTGGCTGATGCAGGACGAGGGCGCGGGCGTCCACGTCGTGCAGCATTTGGAACAGAACTACCGGTTTTCTCCGTCGATCCAGGTGATCGACGGAGGCACTTCCGGTAGCGAATTACTCTCCTTTTTCGACGAGAGCGCGCGCGTACTGATCGTGGACGCAGTGGATTTTCACCGCGAGCCGGGTTACATCGGAACGATTAAAAACGATCAAATCCTGACCCACCTGACCACCAAGATGAGTCTGCACCATCTGGGCATTACCGACGTGTTGAGTCAGGCCAAGTTGCTGGAAATCTTGCCGGAAGAGATTGTCCTGATCGGCATTCAGCCGCAAATCATAGCCGTGGGCACGGAATTGAGCGCGCTTTTACAGCAAAAGCTGCCGCAACTGATCGAGCTGGTCTTGCAGCAATTGCAGGACTGGGGCGTTTCCTGCAGCCTTGTCGGAAGGTAAATTTCTTTTGATAATATTGAAGCGCGTTTTGTTCAGGTAAAAGTATTCCGCGCTGTGCACAGGGCAAGACAGGGTTTCAATGTCCAACATCCAATATCCAATAACCAATAATCAATAACGAATCGTTGTTTGGTTATTTGATTATTGAGTTATTGGAAGTGAAATGGGAACCGGGAACTGGGAATTGGTAATTTGGTCATTGAGTTATAATGTTGTTAGGTTATTTGTTGACGACCGATACTCAATCCCCGAACAATCAACAACAAATAACCAATAACGAATCGTTGTTAAGTTATTGGGTTTTAGGGTGCGGGTTTCCTAGGCCCTTGGCTCTCGGCTCTCGGCCCTCGGCCCTTATTCAACATTCAAAATTCAAAATTTCATAGCCCGTGGGAAATAAATCATTCAAAATTTAACGCTTCCTTACAAGGCGAAAGCCCAGATCGCTGTAGCTGTAGGACGGCGTGTTGCCGCCGCGCTTGGCTACCCGTACGTCCCTGGCGAAGTCGAGCAGGCTGCCGCCCCGTAACACCCGGAAGGAGCCGCTATACGGCCCTCTGGGATTCTTCTGCGGACTGGAACTGTAATAACTGCTGCTGTACCAGTCCCAGCACCACTCCCACACATTACCGCTCATGTCGTAAATACCCAATTCATTGGGACGCTTCTGACCCATCGGATGTGTCTTTTTACCCGCATTGTTCCAATACCAGGCCACAGCATCCACATCGTTGCTGCCGGCATATTGATAATGGCGGGACTTCCGCCCGCCTCGCGCAGCGTATTCCCATTCCGCTTCTGTCGGCAGGCGGTAACCGTTCTTGCTGAAATCGCAGGTTACTTCCCTGCCATTGATGGTGTAACAGGGTTCCAGACCTTCCCGTTCGCTCAATTTATTGCAAAATTGTACGGCATCAAACCAGCTTACTTGTTCTACCGGACGATTGTCTCCTTTAAAGTGCGATGGATTCGTGCCCATAATTTCCTGATATTTCGCCTGGGTCACTTCGTATTTGCAGATCCAGAAACTGTTCACCGTTACCGTATGAACCGGTATTTCACCGCTATCGCCATAGGCATCATCTCCCATCTTAAAGGTGCCCCCGGGCACATACACCATTTCGATTTCTTTGGTATTTTTAACGAAAAACCTTTTTATTTTACCCATAAAACTTAAATCTTGTGTTTTTGATGAAGTACTTTTGGTTAATACAACATCCAGGCTGGTTATTCGATTTTCAGTGATGGTCAACGTTCTGGTTTGAGTTGAATAATTAGTGGCAGATATTTCCAGCTCATATTCCCCTACCGGCAGGTTCTTTAAATAAATGGCGCCCTGCCATTGTTTGACGATCTTTCCGTCTCTTTTTAACCCGGCTTTGGCCTGCAAGGGCGTTACGGAAAAATTCAGCTTGCCCGTTTTTTGCGATAAAACGTATTTTTTATGTAGCGTATGCCCGCGGGCAATGGTAATGTTTTCGCTCTGGTCGTAATAACCAGGCGCGCTTAATTCAATGCGGTAAACGCCCGGCGCCAGTTCGATCTGCCTGCGACCGCTGTAATCTTCTTTGTTGATCAATAACCGCGTCTTGGCTGGCTACACCTCCACCATAAGCGTACCGGTATTTTTCTCCAAACGGTACATCCGGCTAACGGTTTGTCCCAAAGGTATCTCTACGTTATCGGTAACATCCAGATAACCGTCTTTGGAAATCGTTAGCTGGTAAACGCCAGGCAGCAATTCTATGGTATTGGCTGAGAAATAGTTCTTCCCATTGATGGTAATAACGGCGTCCGCAGGACGGACATCCAATTTCAGATAGCCCGCATTCTTTACCAGTTTAAAATGAAAGGTATTGGCCTGGTTTTCTTTCACTTCTATGGTTTGTTTTATAGCCACATAACCGGAAAGTTTTAATTTTAACTGATAGGTTCCCGGAAATAGATTTAAACCTTTGTCGGTAATCCCCCGCTTTACGCCGTCAATGTAAATTTCCGCGCCCTGTGGGACGGAGCTTATGGCCACCGGTACCAGGTCTACTTCGGACAGGGTCTCGTTAAACACCACGTTGTTTTCCGAAACGCGGATGGCTTTGTTGACGCTCCGATACCCCTCTTTGGTTATGACCAACCGGTGGGTTCCTTTGGTCAGTTTTAGGGGCTTGCCGCTGCGGGTGGTTTTGCCGTCAATGGAAATCCGGGCGTCGGCAGGCTGCACAAACACCGTTACCGGCAGCAGGGGGCCGGCCGCGGCCGAGCCTTTGATCTTCAGCTCCCAGGTCTGCCTGGGCTTTAAATGAATGCCCACATCGGACAAAATAATCTTTAACGGCTGATGCTCGCTATGATACACCTCCAGTACCCTTTCGTCCGGCGATATAAACACAATGTCCATTCCCGGTTTGTGCTCCACTTCTCCCACAATCCCGTTGTAGGAATCGTACCGCAGTCCTTTTAGGTTGGAAATCACTTTAATGGCCGCGCAAAAACGACCGTTGGCATCCCGCCGGCCTGCGATTTCCGACGATAACAGTTGCGGAGTTCCGACAACCTGCATCACCGGCAGGTCCTGAGCCAATAGCCATAAGG
>CAZJNP010000099.1:0-8834 GCA_964547355.1 uncultured Calditrichaceae bacterium | reverse complement strand
GATTCACACATATAAGATAAGATTTTTCCAAACTTATACGGACCGAAATGAGGCTTAACAAATATTCAATATTTGGAATGCTTTTTTTCTTGATTTTGTCGAAAAATCTGGCAGGCCGATTCAATAACCAATAACTCAATAACGAATAATCAACAAACGTAATGCAAATTTATTATCTATTCATACCTCAGTGCCGTAATGGGATCCATATGCGCCGCCCGGGCGGCCGGATACAAACCGGCCAATACGCCTACAATCGCCGTTACAACAAGCGAACTGACCACGACCCACAAAGTCACCACAAAAGGAATTTTTAGTAATACAGCCACAATGCCGGCAAACCCAAATCCAAGGATCATTCCGATCATACCGCCGATCAGTGTCAGCACCACGGCTTCGTTCAGAAATTGAAACAAGATGGCCGACGACCTGGCCCCCACGGCCTTGCGGATGCCGATCTCCCGAGTGCGCTCTGTAACCGTGACCAGCATGATGTTCATTACCCCGATGCTACCCACCAGCAGTGAAATCAGTCCCAGAAAAATGGCCGCTGCTTTTACCTGCACGGCAATTTTCTGAAAAGCGTCTTCCAGCGTCTGGTTGGAAAAGATCGTAAAATCGTTTTCCTGACCCGGCGGCACTTTACGCTCCTTACGCAATACACCGATCACCTGACTCTGTGCCTCCTCAAAATCCGCGCCTTCCTTTACGCGCACCGTCAGCTCCACCGTGCGGTTCTTTCCCCAGATGTCCTCCAGAGCGGTTATTGGAACAACGGCCAGATTATCGCGGCTTTGTCCGAATGTGGCGTTTCCCATGCGCTCCAGAACGCCTATCACTTTAAATTTGATCCCGTTAACCTTTATCCATTTCCCAATGGGGTCTTCAAACGGGAACAGAATATCCACCACATCCATTCCCAGCACAATCACCCGGCGGTGCGAAAAAACGTCCTGTTCCGTTAAAATGCGGCCATCAGACGGGAAATATCCGTTGTTCAAAAAATAATCCGGCTCGCTTCCGACCAGAGATATATTCGGGTTGGTCTTATTCTTTTTATAGCCCATGACTACGCCAGAGATACCCACCTGAGCGGCCACCGCCTCAACCAGATCACAGTTTCTGCGGATGGCTTCGGCCAGTTCTTTTTTCAGATTTTTTCTCGTTTTCCTTTTGATGTGGGGATTACCGCTCTGCCCAAAAGGATCATCGCGCTGAACCTGAAATGTATTGGCTCCCAAAACATTAAGCTGCTCGCGTACACTTTTATTGTACCCCTCCAGCACGGAAACGATAAATATCACGGTGGCAATTCCGATGGAAATTCCCAGCACCGTTAAAAAGGTGCGTAATTTGGTAGCCCGGATCTGCTGCAAAGCCACCGCAATGTATTCCTGCATGATCATCATTTTATTCACCCGTTCCGTTTATTCGTACCGCAAAGAGTCGATGGGATTTAAACTGGCCGCCTTATGCGCCGGATAAAAACCGGCAACAATACCCACCAGTGTGGAAAAGCCAAACCCGATCAAAACTGAAACAATGCTGACCCCGGCAGCCAGGTTCATCTGTGCTAGCACCAGATTCCCGGCCGCAAAGCCCAGCACAATACCAATCAGTCCTCCCACAGAAGCGACCACCACGCTCTCGATAATAAACTGTGCCATGATGTTTTTGCGCTTGGCGCCGATGGCCTTGCGAATACCGATCTCACGGGTGCGCTCGGTAACGCTGACCAGCATAATATTCATGATGCCGATGCCGCCCACCAGCAGCGAGATGCCCCCGATGACAAACACAATGGCAAACAGAGTGCCAGTGAGCTGTGCATACAGATTAGTCAACATATCCTGCTGGTTAATGGAAAAATCATCCGCTGCGCCAGGCGGTGTTTTACGAACCCGGCGCATGATGCCCCGGATCTGATCTTTCAGTTCCTCGATATCTTCCGAACGGTTGGTGGTAACGGCGATGCGCAGGCTGCGATGTCCGCCATAGACCCGCCGGAATGTACCCAGCGGCACCACCACGTAATTATCCATGCTCTGACCAAAAAAATTACCCTTCTTTTCCAGCACACCCACCACCAGATATTTTTTGGTTCCGATCCGGGTGCGCCGTCCGATAGGATTTTTATTGTGAAACAAACGTTCGGCCACCTCAGCGCCCAGCACGCACACATAGCGGTTATTATGCACATCCAGTTCCGTTAAAAAACGCCCCGAGGCCGGACTCACATTGGCTGTCTGGACATATTGTTCATTGGTTCCGACAATAAAAATGTTTTCGTATTTCTCGCTCTTGTAGGAAACGTTTTTCACAGAAAACACCTGGGGTGAAATATAGTCCGCCAGGGTGCAGTATTTTTTTAACGCCAGATATTCCTTGTAAGTGATATTTTTGCGATTACGGTACTTCCAGAAATCCCCTTTGATGATCCAGGGATATTTTTCTACATACACCGTAGTGGCGCCGATATTAGACAACTGCCCGTACACGTATTGGTTCAGTCCTTGAATGGTGGTCCAGATGGTAATAATGGTGGTCACGCCGATTAAGATGCCCAGCGTTGTTAGGATCGACCTGAGCTTGTGGCTTTTAAGCGCATGCCAGGCCATAATGATATATTCGTTTAGTGTGGTAAAAGTGTACATGGCTTTAATTCAAAGTTTTTCATCAGAAAGAATTTCGCCGTCCAGCAGGCGGATGATGCGCTGGCTGTGCCGGGCGATTTCTTCCTCATGGGTCACCAGAATCACCGTATTCCCGTTTTTGTGCAGGCGGTAAAAAATTTCCATGATCTCTTGTCCTGTTTTGGAATCCAGATTTCCGGTGGGTTCGTCAGCAAGGATGATGGAGGGATTATTGATCAAAGCCCGGGCAATAGCCACCCGCTGACGCTGTCCGCCCGAAAGCTCGCTGGGTTTATGGTTTGCCCGATCTGCCAGACCGACTTTTTCCAGAGCCTGCGCAGCCATGCGCTGTCTTTCCTGACGAGGCGTGCCGTTATAAATCAGAGGCAGTTCCACATTGTGCAGAGCCGTGGCTCTGGGCAATAGATTAAAGGTCTGAAAAACAAAACCAATTTCCCTGTTGCGGATCTCCGCCAATTCGTCGTCGCTCATGTGGCTTACGTCGCGGTCGTTCAGTACATAGCGGCCCCCACTGGGTACGTCCAGGCAGCCGATGATATTCATCAACGTGGATTTTCCCGATCCGCTGGGTCCCATAATGGATACGTATTCGTTGCGTTCGATTTGCAGATCAATTTTCTTTAACGCAACAACTTCCACCTGCCCCAGCAGATATACTTTTTTAAGATCTTTTATATCAATGAGCATCTCAGCGTTTTCTCTTCTTTTTCTTCAGATGCACTGCGTCACCGTCTTTTAACTTTTTATTCAGAACTTTAAACGGACCGGTAATTACCAGATCCCCTTCGCTCACTCCGCTTAACGCCGCGTAATGGGTGTCGTCGCTGATGCCCAGTTTCACCGGCCGCAGTACCGCGTGGCCGTTTTCAATCACAAACACCACTTCCTGCATTTCCTTTTGGCTTTCGTCGCTTTCCTGCGGCGCGCTTTCTTCCACCTGACGGGCTTTTTGCAGTACCCTTTTTTCCCGGACCGTCACGGCCTGAATGGGAATCTTAAGCACATTTTCCAGCCGTTGCGTTAAGATATCCACCGTCGTGCTCATACCGGGGCGAAACCGTATATCCGGATGCTCAATGGTAATCGTCACTTCGAAATTGGTGACCTGCTCTTGCGTGCCGCGGCCTTTTGTAATGGCTGTGTTAGCGATCTCTGTAACGACACCGTTAAACACAGTATCCGGAAAGGCGTCCACTTCCACCTTTGCGGAATCGCCCAGATGAATATTCACCACATCGTTTTCATCCACCTCCACGATGGCCTCCATTTTAGACAGATCGGAGACCACCAGAACCACATCTTCCTGAAACTGGGCACCCAGAGCCATTTCGCCCACTTCTTTATTGATCTTAGTGACCACACCATCCATGGTGGCGTACATGCGGGTTTTATTCAGCGCGTCTTCCGCCTCCTTTAGCGAGGCCTCGGCCTGCATCCGATTACTGACGGCAGATTCATAATTCGCTTCCGCCCCCTCGAATTCCGACAGGGAAATCAACTTTTTTTCGTACAATTCCCTACTGCGGTCCAGATCGCTTTTGGCTTTTTTCTCTCCGGCCATAGCAGCGTACAGAGTGGATTTGGCCCTTTCCAGCGCCGCGATGTATTTTTGAGGATCCAGCGCCACCAGCAATTGTCCCTTCTTAACACGTTGTCCTTCCCTGGCATTTAGCTTTACGATCTTTCCTGCCACCTGAGCACTTATTTTCACCTCCACCGCTGGTTTAATCTGCCCGGAGCCGGTTACTTTTTGCTGAATGACGCCGCGTTGAATTTTTTCCGCGGTGACTTCAATCCCCTGATCCTTTTTTAGCAGATTTAACGCTACAATCAGTATAAGCGCCAGAATTATTCCGCCGCCTATATAAAGCTTTTTCATCTTTAACTCCTATGCGATTTTTCACTGAACAAGCAGATGTTCCGTTTCCAATCCATCATGCCGGATGCTTCTATGCCGAAGAAGGCACCCGCAAATTATTTTTCCAACTGTCCGGCAAATTTGGCGTACGAGAGCCCCAATTGGTAATCGAGCTGTGCCAGCACAAAACGGGCATTAAACTGGGCCACTATCAGCGTTTCTTCCGCTCGGGTCAGGTTCACTTGAGATTCGCGTACCTCCAGTGAGGTACCCGCACCCACCTGATATCGTTCATTGGCCAGGCGGTACTCTTCGCGCGCCGCTTCCAGGTTCAAACGGTTGATATCGATAATATCCAGGTAAGAGAGATAGTCGGCGTAATATTGGTGTATGGTGGATTTGAGGTTACGTTTATAGGATTCATACTGTTCCGCCGTACTGCGGTAGCTGATCTGCGCCTTTTGAATATTCACATAATCGGAAAAACCGTTAAATAAATTAAAGGACATGCGCAGACCGTATTGGGTTTGGTAATTTTGATTAAAATCGGAGAAAACTTTAATGGGCGTTTCGTGAAAACGGTTGTAGTTAATATAAGCCGAAATTCTGGGATAGTTGATTCCTTTAGCCATAGCGATGGACAGTTGGCGTGATTTCAGTTCTGCCTGATTCTTATAGATTAACGGTTGTCTTTTTAAAGCGGTTTCGATCAAGGCGTCCACATCGGGAAGCGTTCCTATGGCGGGAATTTCCACCTGTACGTTTACCGGTGTAAACGGGTCACGCCCCATTACCAAATTCAAATTCTTACGGCTCTGTTCTACCAGGTTTTTCTGTTTTAAGTACTGAATGCGATCGTTGCCCAGATTTACTTTGGCACGGAAAACATCCACTTTGGCCGTAGCGCCCAACTCGTACATTTTTTGGGTACGGTCTAACTGGGCCTGGCTGCGATCCACTGCCAGGCTGTCCACTTCCAGTATCTTAATTTGTTTAATTAAATCAAAATAGGCCTGCTGCACCTGAAGGATGGTGTAATCACGCTGACTGGCCAGGCTATAATCGGAAGCTTTTTTGTCTATTTTGGCCTTGCGAATCTGATTCCACCAGATACCGCCGTCAAAGATGGTCTGACTGACGTCCACGCTGGCGCTGGTCGATTTCCGGATCGATTTGGCGATGGTACGGGTTCTTTGCTCGTAAATCACGTTGCCGGTCTCTGGATCGATTCCTATCGGTTCGTTACTCAAATATTCGGAAGCACCCGTTTCCACTTCACCCCGGCCGGCGCTAACTGAGACGCTGGGCAGCACACCCTTTAAACTGCCGACCACATCCCATTGGGCGGCCTGGTCAGAATAGAGTGTGTTTTTTAAATCGGGATTGTTTTCCAGAGCGATGTTTATGCAGTCTTCAAGAGTCAGAAAGGCCGCGTCTCCATCCTGCGCAGACAAATTAATCGAAAATGTTAGCATCAGAAAAGTAAAAACTATTTTAACGATTTCACGCTTGTCAGACATGAATCAAGCTCCTTAAGTTGTTTAAAACATTTGTGAAACGGCGATCGCTCCGATTAAATAAATTAAGTAAACGGAAATTATACCGGCATAAGACTTCTGTTTGCTGAAATTATAAATTATAGCAAACCCCATCCCCCACAAAACAACCCGCCAGATGGCAAAAATGTCAAAGGCATTTAAAATCTGGAAAAGCAATGTATTGTATTGATCCGGATCCAGCAACACCGCTAAACTGAGATACACTTTAATACTTCCCTTAGCCAATACCAGTGGTATTTTAATCAAATACTCCAAGCCGCTGATTAACCCTACCCAGGAATACATGGCAAACATCTGTTTAAATGAAGCCGTACCTCCGAAAACAAAATTTCCCAATATCCAAAAAGCGCCGGCGGCAACCAAATAAATGACAACGGTGCTGAAAACCGTTCCGCCGATGGTCTGGATGTAGTAGCTGGTAGCAGACTGGCTTTCCATGTTTTCGATGATTTCATCTTTTTTTTCTTCCGGAATCAGCGTGCTGTTATAAATGCTTTCTCTTTGAAACTCTATCAAGTAATCACGTGTTACTACTGTAAACAAAATACTAATCAGAATAACCACCAACAGGGGGAAAATCCAGTCCGGATAATGCTTCAGACTTTCCAGAACCCTGCCGGGTTGGGAAAAAATCCCGATTGTTTTGTTCATTAAGTTAAGTTTTTCCGGAGAAGAAGTTGGGTTTTGAATCACATTATCCACCGTTTCCTCCTTGTACCATGCATTTTTATCTTGTTAACAGACGATCTATTTATCGAAAAGTTGCTATTAATACAAGGATAAAGTAAAAATATTCAATGCCTGTCAGAATTCCTTATACACCCGGGCCAACGATTGCCCCGGCGCAACAATTTCGATATCAAGAAAATAACCGTACGGCGTTTGGAACACTTCGAAGCCACTGCCCTTCAAACGTTCCTCGGCGCGGTCAAACAAATCCTTTAAAAACTGCGGATCGCTTTTGGATTCGCTCAGGTGGGCAAAGGAATGCAGCACCAGCGTCTTGCAGTCCCATTTTCCTGCCAGCCATTTGAGATTTTTTATTAGTTTGGTTTCCACTTTGGAAGCATTTTCCGTATCCTGTTCCTCCGCATGTACAAAAGCCACTATGGCGTTATTAATTTCCCGGTCTTCGCTTACGGATTCCGCTTCCGGTAAATTTTTTACTGCCGGATGATATTTAAACCGTTCCATATACCAAAAAATCACACGCATTTTTAACTCTCCGTAAATTTATATTCTGCATTCATACGGTCATTCAATCATTGAATAATTCGTCCCGATTCTGTAGGATGAATTGCAAACAGGCGTCGTGTTCGTTGGGCACCTGTCCGTTGAGAATGGCTTCTTCCACAAATTTTTTAATCTTTCCCACCTGAGGCCCCGGCTGCAAGTTAAACAACTTCATTATTTCGTTGCCATCGACAGGGGGCTGAAAATTTCGTAACCGGTCGCGCTCTTCCACTTCACCGATCCGTTGAATCACCCGTTCGTAATTGGCCATATAACGGCGTACCTTTTCCGGATTTTTGGACGTGATGTCCGCCCGGCATAAATCCATCAAGTCCTCCAGATCGTCCCCGGAAAGAAAAATCAAGCGTCGGATGGCCGAATCGGTGACCTCTTCGCTCACCAGCGCCATGGGCCGCAAATGCAATCCCACCAGTTTCTGAACGTAGTGGATCGTCTCTTTAGGATATTTCATACGGTGCAGAATTTTGCCGGCCATGCGTTTTCCCACCACTTCATGTCCGTGAAAAGTCCAGCCGGTATTTTCGTCGAACCGTTTGGTTCTGGGCTTGCCAATATCGTGGAGCAATCCCGCCAGGCGCAGCTCCAGCGGCGCTTTCTTTTTGGCCAAATTATCCACCACTTCCAGCGTATGGTAAAACACGTCTTTATGGTGATATTTTTTCCGCTGCTCCACACCTTTCATCACGGTCATTTCCGGGAGAAAAATTTCCAGCAGACCGGTTTCATCCAGCATTTGAATACCCAACGACGGTCGGGCCGCCATCAGGATTTTATTAAATTCATCCGTAATGCGCTCCTGGGAAATGATTTTCAGCCGCTCGGCGTTGGCTTTTATGGCCTGATAGGTCGCCTCTTCGATGCGAAAATTCAGCTGGGCAGCAAAGCGGATAGCGCGCATCATACGCAGGGGATCGTCCGAGAAGGTGCGGTGCGGTTCCAGCGGTGTGCGGATGATGCCCTCCTTTAAATCTTGCAAGCCGTTATACACGTCGATGATGCGACCAAAATGCTGTGGTGAAATGTCCATGGCCAGCGTATTGATGGTAAAATCCCTGCGGCTGAGATCCGTATATAAATCCGCTTTTTTGGTGGAAGGTTTCCTCGAATTTTCCTGGTAGGACTCTTCCCTGGCGTTCACAAACTCAAGCATATAACCGTAATAGCGTGTCATAAACGTACCAAAACGCGGGTAGCGCACCATAGTGCGCAGGTGCAGTTTTTTCTTCAGGCAATCGGCAAAACGCATGGCGTCTCCGATGACCACAAAGTCGATGTCTTTACCCTGTTTGCCCAGTTGTAAATCGCGCACAAAACCGCCCACGGCATAGATTTCGTAACCGCACGCCTGTGCCGCCTGATATATTTTATTCAGTAATTCTCTTGTTTTCATAGGTTAAGCATTCATCCCTGTGATGAGTGGGAAGGAGGGGGATTAAGTAATAAGTAATAAGTAGAAAAGCATTAGGTATTAGGGTTAATGAAAACAGATTATTGGCGATGAATGTGAAA
>CAZJNP010000098.1:0-8838 GCA_964547355.1 uncultured Calditrichaceae bacterium | reverse complement strand
CCCTACCACTGGCACTTCGGGATAAATGTCCGGGTGCGAGACTACAATTTCGTTGGTCTGCGGTTTGTAGTATCCGAAAAGCTTTAATTGAAGCATGGCCAAACCCAAAAGAAAGTTGACCCATATTTTTTGCACCCCGTTGCGGGTCGCTAAAAACAGGGAAATAATTTTGGACTGCGGCAAATATTTACGCGCCTGACGGTAGGCCGCTTTTTGAGAATCAACGGCCTGCTTCAATAACTCTTTGGCCTTTGAAACGTTAACGTTTGGTTGTGCCAGATAATCGGTGAATTGCGTCACTTCCGGCGTGGCTGCGTTGGCAAAGGCCAGGTTCAAATAGCGGTATTTGGACATGGACAAATACTGGGTAATGGCCGCGTGTTTGCCGAGCAACTTTTTAATGGCCATATCGAGAATCACCATAAAAGCCGGTACGGGCGCTAAATTGTGAGACAGGAAGAATTTCTTTCCCACGCGCGGTAATTCAAAAGTAGCCGGTTGATCGTCCAGTACGCGTTGATTTTGCTGGGTCACCCGTGCCACTGTGATCGGAGCGATATTCCACTTCAATTCTTCAATTGTGGAAAGGGTCGCGGCATCGGCTTGGGATTCAGTATTCAGCTCCATGGCGGCTGCTCTTTTTTGAATTTCCGCGCTGCCACGCATCATGGGGTTCCCGTCGATGTAAGCGTTAAAATTGCAAAAGGTGCAGGCTTTGGCGTTACCGAAGACCACAATCTGCAAACTGGCATGGTACCAGCGGTTGTACTGGTTGCGGCTCTGAGTAATGAAGGCCGCTTGATCGTAACTGTCCGGCGTATCGCTAAGATCGAGGCATAAGGTCAGAAAGCTGTCCCGGATTTTTTGAAAGTTCTCCCGGTTTTGAGGGTCTTGCAGCAATTTACCGAAAGCTTTTAGCTGCAAACCGTGAATGCTTCCGGTGATAGGACCGGGCGAGGTTTCTATGGCCGGTTGGTTTTCCTTTTTTACCTGGTCGATTAAACTTTGCAGTACAGCCGCTAATTGTTGCGGCGGGACGTTTTGGGCTTCCAGCAGAAAATAGCGGCCGTCCAGAATCACCGTAATCCGATCCGTACGTTTGCTTTTATAAACGCGTGCTTGGCCGTTATCGATAGTCAGACTGGTGGAAAACAAATTGGGGTATTGCCCCATTTCCAGCGGCTGGTCTTTAAATTTATCCGGTTCCAATTTTCCGGCCATCAGATCGGCATGCAGTTGGTAGGCCGCGGTCACCAGTGTGGCGGCGCGTTCGGCAGGGGAGAGCGGTCTGGGATCGTCTGCCAGAGCTAAACTGGCGGAATTGATCAGTGCAAAGAGACCAGCCTGACGCAGATTGCTGCTGCGCAGGTAAGTCTCCAGATGTTGCGGTAAAGTTTTGTAGAAAGCGCGAAATCCCGTCAGGAATATCAAAGGTTTTGTAATGATTTTGGAAACCAGACCCGGCCGTACACCCAATTCCTGCAATTGTTCCAGTTCTTCCAGCGGAGGCAGAGAGACCATGGGCGGCTGCGGATATCCGGGAATGCGTTCATAAATATCTGTCGTCCGTTCTTCCGGACGTGAAGACCCATTGTTCATATCAAGTTTCCTGTTTGATTAAACCAATGCGGACGACCGGTTTTGTAATGCAACGGTCTCCTTTTATTTTCGTTTTCTCCTTTGCTGCATTCTTTGCCGCTGAATTCGGGTGGCTTCCCTTTGTTTGGCGGCCCGTGACTGAGATTTTTCGATGGTTTCTTTAGTCGAAGTATCGTCGCCTAAAAAGCGGGCCATGGCCCGTACCGTGGGATATTTGAACATATCGACCACATTCAGCTCGCGGTCGAATATTTCTTTAATCCGGGCCTGCACTTGAACGATGCCCAGAGAATGGCCGCCCAATTCAAAGAAATTGTCGTTGGCGCCGATAGCGTCTATATGCAATACTTCTTTCCATATTTCCGCCAACCGGCGTTCGATTTCCGTTCCGGGTTTGACAAATTGCCTGCCGGTGTGCTGCGCTTCCGGATCGGGCAGTTTTTTCCGATCCAGTTTTCCGTTGGCTGTGAGCGGAAATTCTTCCATCGATACAAAAGCGACCGGCACCATGTAGTCTGGTAAATGTTCCAGTAAGTAATTTTTCAAATCACTGGGTTGAATTTGTACCTCCTTTACCGGCACAAAGTAGGCGATTAAGCGGTGTTCTCCGCCGGAAGCCTTTGCCACTACGACGGCTTCTTTCACATCCGGATGTGTGAGCAACACGGATTCGATTTCGCCCAGTTCGATCCGAAAGCCGCGAATCTTTACTTGCTGGTCGATGCGGCTTAAAAATTCCACATTGCCGTCCGGCAGATAACGCGCCAGGTCACCGGTGCGGTACAGACGCTCACCGATAGTACCGTCCGAGGCAAAGGGACTGGGTACAAACTTATCGGCAGTCAGTTCCGGTCGGTTTAAATAGCCTCTGGCCAAACCGACGCCGGCAATGTAAAGCTCGCCCGGAACACCCACAGGGGTTGGATTCATAAAACGATCCAGAATATAGATTCGGACGTTATGCACAGGTTTGCCGATGGGTACGGAATGGCCGTTAAAATCTTCGGGCACTTCGTAAACGGTGGTACAGATCGTGGCCTCGGTGGGGCCGTAGCCGTTGACAAAATGCCGGCCTTTGGCCCAGCGTGCCGCAACTTCCGCCGGACATTTTTCGCCCGCAGACACCACCGACTGAAGCGTGGGGAAGTCTTCCGGCTGGAGTACGCTCAGTACAGAAGGTGGCAGAGTAATATTGGTAATCTCGCGGTTTCGAATCAGTTGGATTAATTCCGCCAGAGAAAGCAGCGTTTCTTTTTTGGCAAGAACCAGGGTGCCGCCGGCGGTTAACGTGCTGAAGATTTCTTCTACTGAGGCGTCAAAGCTAAAGGAGGCAAACTGCAACGTACGGGAATTTTCCGTAACGTAGTAGTTTTTGCGCGTGGAATAGAGTACGTTTGCCAGACTGCGGTGCTGCAACAATGTGCCTTTCGGCTTACCAGTGGAGCCGGATGTGTAAATAATATAGGCAAGATGATCCAGCGGTACCGAGACGTCGGGTTCCGTATCCGGCGTCTGCCACAGCTGCGCGTTATCGGCATCCATTAAAATCGCGGTTTTATCCAGCCCGCTGATTTTACCGGTTAAATCGCCGGAAGTAATGATGTACGGCACATTGGAATCCAGGATCATATGATGTAACCGTTCAGCCGGATAGGCCGGATCCAGAGGCAGGTAAGCGCAGCCCGCTTTTAGCACACCAAGAATGGCAAAAATCATTTCGGGAGAGCGATCCAGCAGCACGCCCACAATGGATTCGGGCGCCAGATTTAACACGCGCAAGTAGTTGGCGATCTGGTTTGCCTTGGCGTTTAATTCCTGGTAGGAAATTTCCCGATCTTCAAAAATGAGTGCGGTTTTTTGGGGCCATTTTTTGGCGTTTTGGGCGATGGTTTCATGCACGCATTGCAGATCGTCGATTCGGAGTTCGGTTTGGTTCCATTCGTAGAGCACACGCTTCCGTTCCTGCTCGGACAGCAGATTCAATGCGGAAAGGGGCGCCTGAGGCTGTTCCACAATGGAGGCAATCAATTGCACGTAATGCGTTAACATGCGTTGCACGGTGGAGGCGTCAAACAGATCCACATTGTATCCCAAAGACGCGGCCAGCCCTTCGCCGGATTCCACGGCCATCATGGTTAAATCAAACGGAGCGACGCCCTGTTCAAGATTCATAGATTCTATGGTCAACCCGCCCAGGTTGAGCGTGGCTCCTTCCCGGCTGAGTGCGAATTTGGACAAGCCCTGATCGTGCATCAGGTGAGCGCGCTGCAAGATGAACATGGTCTGGAAAAGCGGCGTGCGGCTCACATCCCGTTCGGGTTGTAATTTTTCAACCATCAGATTTAACGGGTAATCCATATGTTCAAAAGCTTCCAGCACCGTGGTGCGTACCTGCTCAAGCAGTTCCTTAAAGGTCGGATTGCCCGCTAAATTAGCCCGGAAAGGCACCGGGTTGACAAAGTAACCAATGGTGCGTTCGAATTCGCGCCTGGAGCGTCCGGCTGTGGGGGAACCGACGATGATGTCGTCCTGGTTGGTATAACGCTGCAACAGAACATAGTAAGACGCCAGAAGAAAAGTGAACACGGTCGTTCCGTTTTGTTCGCAGAATTGGTGCACTCGTTCCGACAATTGAGCGGGCAGCCACAACGTCTCCGTACTTCCTTTAAAGGTTTGCACCGGCGGACGGGGACGGTCGGTCGGAATGTTCAGGTTTGGCAGTTCGCCGCTCAGCTTGTTTTTCCAGTAATCGAACAGCTTCTGTTCGTTTTCTCCGGAAAGCAGTTCTTCCTGCCAGCGAACAAAATCGGTGTAGTCATGCACGACTGGCGGCAGACCATCGACGGAACCATTGGCGGCGAAAATCTGACTCAGCTCATCCAGCAACACCGCCTGAGACCAAATGTCGGTTACGATGTGGTGCATGACGAACAGCAGAACCGAGTCATTTTCAGAGCGTTCGAACAGAAAAACACGCATCAGCGGCCCGCTTTCCAGATCGAAATGGCTGAGCACTTCCTGATCCATGCGCTGGCGCAGTTCGGATTCGCTCCAGGTGCGGGCGTTTTCCTCGATAAAAAAGGCGTCCATTTTGGGGTGAATGCGCTGGATCGGCTCGCCGTCTTTCAAATGAAACGTGGTGCGTAACGATGGATGGCGATCGACCAGAGCCTGAAATGAATTACGCAGCACTTCTTTTTCGAACCGGGAACGGATGCGAACGGCGTAGGCCAGATTGAAAATGCTGTCCGGATTCATGATATGCTGGAAGAACATGGCCTTCTGCCCGTAAGAGAGCCGGAATTCCCGGATTTCCGTGTCCTTGATGGCGGTGCGTTTTTCCTGCTCGGGCTGGTCGGACAGGGAGGCTTCTTCCAGTTGCGATAAAAATTCATCCCGCAGATCGTTGATGGTCGGCCCTTTTAGCAGTGTGGCGATGGGCAGTTGTACGCCTAATTTGCTTTCCACCGTGTTTTTTAATTCGATGGCCATCAGCGAATCGATGCCCAGGGAAGTGAGCGGCTGATCTGTGCGGATTTTTTGTTCCGGTACCTTTAAAACTAAGGCAAGTTCGCGCAGCAGGTATTGCTCCAAAAGCGCGCTGCGTTCTCCAGGCGCGGAGGCAATCAGATCGGCGCGCGTGATTTCCTCAAATTGTCCCGTGGTGTCTTTTGCCCCGGTTTCCGCGATGAAGGATGAAATCAAATCCCGGTAAAGTCCGGGTATTTCATCTTGAGGTAGATTTTCGGCCAGGTTCTGCCAGTTTGTTTCTGTGAGGATGTAGTGCCCCTGTCTCTGAAATACCAGTTCCAGCAGCACATTCCAGCGTTTGGCGGCAGCTTCCGGATTTACCGGGATGGTACCGCCCATTTGTACATGCAGAGCCGGCAAACCGTTTTGTATTCGTTGCTGATTAAAAGATAGCAGCAAATGATCCAGTCGCAACGCGTCCCGGGACAGCGCTTCTTTAGTCAGTAAATCGAAATTGGATAGGGTGATAAAGAAATCCGTTTCCTTTTCTGAGAGGAAGGTGTAGATTTTTTCCAGACCCTGAAAAATGCGTTGAAAAGAAACGCGTTCCGGAATTGTGGTCACGTTGATGAAAACGCCTTTAATTTGATCGTAGGTGCGCGGATCACCGGGCGAAACGTAATCCACCGTGAGGCCGTTGCCGTTAAAATCGGGTAGTTTGTCGGAAGACGCGTCGGCGTTCAGGGCGATGTAATTCACTTTTGTGGCGCCATTAGCCTGCAACCATTGCAGCAGGGCCTGATCATTTCCGGAAGTGGTGCCGGCTACCAAATAAGCGGCGGAAGAATCAAACAGGCCGGAAGACGTTTGCGGTCTGGCGGTAGGCTTTTCCAGAGAAATGACCGGTTTATTTAATTTGAGCCGCTTTTCCATTTGACGCAGGATGAGCGGTAGTTGGTTGATTTCCGCCGTGTCCACCGGGACGAGTTCGTATTTTCTCTGATCAATGGCTGCTGTGACTTCCCGGAACAGACGGTTGAGCAGCGGTTGTTGCTCGTCCAGCATCTGTACCATGTCCACGGCAAAAAAGGAGATATTGCGGCGCAAATTATGGTAAACAATCGGCTGTTCGAACAGGTCAAACGAATTCAGTTCAATAAAACGACCGAATTCTTTCAGCACGGAAAAACTGGCCGAAATATGGTCGTTCTTACTGGTATTCACGATTACGTCAATGCCCTGGCTGTCCGTGAGACGGGCGATCTGATCGATGAAATCTATAGTGTCGCCTTTAAACACGTCATCCACACCCAGGCGCGTCAGCATATCGCGATTGGTCCAGCGGTAAGCCGTGGCGAAAATCCGTGCTCCCAGCCCCTTAGCCACTACAATGGATGCCAGGCCTTCCGGCGTATCGGCATCCAGAACGAGTACGGTTTCGTTTGCCTCCAACCGGGCTAAATAGGAAAGAGCATAGTGGGCAGTAAGGTAATTAAGAGGAATGGCAGCGCCCTTTTCCATGGATAGTTGCGGCGGTTTGGGTACGGCCAGTTTGGCGGCGGTAGAAATATATTTACTTAAAGCACCTTTTGCTAGTGCGATCACTTCGTCACCAGGTTTAAAATCGCTGACCTGTTCGCCCACGGCGGTTACTACACCGGCGCATTCATAGCCATAGAAATTTGGCGTACCGGGCGCACTACGCCGATAGTCAATTTGATTCAGCCCCACCGCCTTTACTTCGATTTCGATCTCATCCCGCTGTGGTTTGTGCCTCCGTTCGGACAAAGGCAATACAGAGCTTGCTAAAGAAGAGGACTGTGGTGTAATTTCCGTTCTTCGTAATCTTGGCACGTAAATATGATGCCCGCGTATGGCGATCTGGCGTTCATGGGGCGGCAGAAAAAGGTAATCAAACACCGGCAGAACGCCGCTGTCCAGATCGATTAAATAGATTTGTACCTCCGGCCAGGTTAGCTGAAACCGCAGCGCCTGATCCCAGAGTGCTGCCGCCGAAGGTTTTGACAGCGTATCGTGATTATTTATTTGCAGCGCCTGTTCGGTAACAATCCAGATGTTTCTCGGTTGATGGGCGATTTTTGGCAAGGTGTTGACGAGCAAAGAAAACTCGTCCAGCGCCGCCAAATCGTCCGTGTCCGGGAAATAGACTAGGGCGCTATCCTGGTTGAGCAATTGATCCAGAAATTCCGGTGTTTGTTCGGAAACTAAAGAAATCATGCCCTTACCGTTGTCCGATACACGGGATTCTTTGCCAGGCAATAAATGCGTGACGTGTAGGTTCTTTTGTTCCAGTTTTCCGGCTAAGAGGGAAGCACGTCCGCCGTTTTCCCCGATGATGATCCAGCGGGTGGGATAATCGAACACGGAACCGAAGGATGGCTGGGCTTTTTTCCATTCTACTTCATACAACAGATTCGATATGGCTTCGCTAAAGGGCACCGCCTGCAAGCGCAAATCCTGCGCCCGCACCAGAAAGTTCCCTTCGTTATCCAAAAGTTTGATGGAGCTGGTAAGAACCATGGTGTTTGTGAAATCGTTTTGGAAACTGATATGTGCCCAGAATTCCTTCTGCGGTGGGCTGAAAAATTCAAACCGATCCAGAGATTTCGCGCGGTAAATAAACGGATATCCGTGTTCGCGCCGTGCGCCGGCTGCTAGCAGCATGAATGTATTGTTCAATACAATAGGATGGATATGATAAGCGTTCCAATCCTCAATTTCACGCTGGCGATAGTCAAATTTAACCAGCATCTCATTCTGGCCGAACCAGATACTCCCATTCTCCACAGACAGGTTGTTCTTTTTCAGGAGCTTGGCGAATTCTTTCGATATTTCCACCTGAGCGATGTTGGTCAGTTTGGACTTTAATTCGTCAATGGAAATTTTTTGCGGGTCTGATTTTTCTGCTCCTTCGCTGATAATGGAACCCAGACTGTGCATGGTCCATTCGATTTTACCGGAGGGCAGACGTTTTTTGCTTTGGGCCTGGAAATAGGCTTTGGTGCCGGAAATGGGAGAGAGCGAAAAATGCAGTTCGCGAATGTCCCCCTCGGTGATGTTGAGCGTATTTTTAAAGACGATGTTCCTGAGCGTGGGCATGGTATCCGGGAATTGCCGCTTGGAGGCGGCCAGGGCCATTTCCAGATAGGCCGCTTCCGGTAGTGTGGGCAGAGCTTCGCCTCTACCCTGATTTAGATAAGCCACGTAGTCCGAGCGCAGTTGAACCGTCCACGAAGAGTTCTCGGGCAACACGGCGGAAGGAAGTTCGTTTCCCAGCAGGGGATGAATGTAGCCAGAAGCCGGTTTCTTTTCTTCCTCTTCTTCCTCAATCCAGTAACGTTCGCGCTGGAAGGGATAAACAGGCAGTTTGAGATGGCGCGCAAACCTGGAATAAATTTTTTCGAACTGTACCGGATACCCGGCTACGAACATTTTGCCCAGCGTAAAAAGCATGGTTGCGCGTTCCGGTTCTTTGCGCCGCAGGGAAGGAAAAATAAACGCCTGTTTTTTAGCGGCTTCCAGATTTTGTCGGATATAGTTTTTAAGCACGGGGTGCGGCCCGATTTCGATGAAAATATTATACCCGTCGGCAATTAAACGGTCAACCGCTTCGGAAAACTGCACTGCTTCCCGCACATTGCGGCCCCAGTATTCCGGACTGTAATCGTCCGGTCCGGCCAGTTCCGCGGTGACCGTGGAAACCAGTGGAATATTCATTTTTTGCAGTTCCAGCCCGGATAAAGCTTC
>CAZJNP010000097.1:0-8897 GCA_964547355.1 uncultured Calditrichaceae bacterium | reverse complement strand
TAACTATACCATATAACGTTAAAATCCGAAAAATTATGCCCGGTTAAAAATAATTCATCCTGTTGTTACGTCAGCAGATGCCTGACACTGGAGGATTTCCGGCCCCCTAATCGTGCTATGCAAAAAAAATTCAACCACACCTGTGATCCTATTTTATTGAAGACCCGGTTTTCCAATTTAGAGCAAAACACTATCATCAACAATCGCTTAAAAAGGACGCCGTTTAAAGTATTTTCCGATTCTTAAAATTTACTATGGGTTTCAAAGACGTTGTTGCCAGGGCTTTCTGCAAACGATCGAAACCAAAGCCCACCTGACCGGGCGCATGGGCGTCCGAGCCGATGGTCACGGGAATGCCATATTCCTTTATTAGCGGTAGAAAATCAAGGGAAGGATAGGGTTCGCCAATCTCTTTCCGCCAGCCGGAAGTGTTGATTTCCAGAGCCATGGCGTTTTTGCGTACCAGTTTCAGCACTTCTTCCACCCGGGTGCGGTTATGAGCCAAAAGGGATTGCTGCGGACGCTTGATTAAATCCAGATGACCGACAATGTCAAACAGACCGGTTTGAATACCCCGAATAACGGCGTTTAAATATTCGTCGTAAATTTCGGTTAGCGATTTTTCCGGAAAGTCATATTTGAATACCCACTGACCTTGCGGCCAGTCTTTGATGAAATGCACCGACATGATGACCAGGTCGAAGGGATACCTACGGAGCGTGCGTTCCAGATAGGACTCAATTCCGTCGATGAAATCCGCCTCGATGCCCAGTAAAATAGTAATTTCGGGAAATCGGGTTTGCAGCGCCTGAACCTGTCGAACGTAGGTTTCCAGTTCGTGCTCGGCCATACGGTGCTGAATGTCGAACTGATCCGGCAAGGGAATATGATCGGTAAAAGCAATCTCCCGCAGACCCAAACGAATGGCCTGTTGCACGTATTCTTCCATGGTTCCGCCGGCGTGCTTGCAAAGACTGGTGTGGATATGATAGTCAGCGTTGATTTTTAGCATTTGAATCCTGATCCGGGAAAGGGTTTGTTTTTAGAAACTCTAAAACCTTTTGCGGCTGGCCCGTGGGCATATTTTCGATGATCCATTCGGTCATACGGGTGTAAAGCGCCTGTTCTTTTACCGGCAGAAGTTCCAGATGCCCGCGCAGGGTGTCCGTATCCCCGCGCTGGGCGGGGCCGGTTAAAGTTTCCGCAGGAGGCTTTTGGAGAAAATTTTTAACGGTCTGCACCAGCAAGGGATAAAGGAAATCAACCGCCCGGTCGTGCGCGATGCCGGTGCGGGATAAAACGCTTTCCGCCCAGGCCAATAACCCGGTAGTAAAATTCGCGGAAATCGTAGCCGCCAGATGCAGGGCTTTTTTCTGATCGACAGTGATTCCTTCCAACCGGCAACCCAGTTTCTCGCACAGCTCCCTTAAAAAAGCAAGATTTTCCGGACAGCCTTCATAGTTGCTGGAAATGCCCCGCCATATCTGCGGATCGGAAAACTTATGATTAAAAGTCTGGATGGGATGCCAGCTACCGGTGCACGCTCCGGCAGTTTTTAAAGCACTCAGTTCTGCACTGGTGCGAAAGCCGGAAGTATGCACTATATGTTTTTGGAAAACTTCAAATTTTTGCAGTTCCTGAGCCACTTGAGTAATGGCGTTGTCGGGAACGGTAATGAAAATCCATTCGCTCTCCGCCACCAGCGCTGCGTTTAAGTGATACACCGGCGGTTCCTGCGTTTTTAGGGCCGGCTTGTGCGAATTTTTGACGATTAATTTTACGTCACCGTAACCCTGACTCCGCAGAGCGTTATACAGAGCAGTGCCTACTTTACCCGCACCTATGATCAGTATTTGCATGATTTGAATCCTTTTTTAGGATGGGGATACACCGGTAACGCAACTAAAAAAAGAGCCCTAGGATCAGGGCTCTCTGCGTTTGTGTTAAAACCGTTCGTAGTCTTCATTGGTGGTTAAATACTGGTCCTTAGGGAAAAAGCGCATGTAGATGATATCCGTAAGATTGATAGCTTCCTTTGAATACGGATTGATGCCGCGATGGTAGAATTCATCGTCGATCAATCGGGAAGCTTCTTTCCAATTGGACAGCGCATTTAATCTGGCGATGAAATCGTTATATTCGTCTTCTTTTTTCTTGAACAATTTCTTAATAATCTTTTTCTTGAGCCGGCCTGTAATCATTGGATGCAGGTCTTCCAGCGGGCTGTCGGTAGAAATTTGTTTGGCCAGATGGTCTGCCAAACTATCGGCGATGGTGGGACTGACCGATACTTCTTCCTCTTCCTCCATCACAGTTTCAGAGACCTCTTCTTCCACGGAGGGTTCCTGAATAGTCTCGACCACTTCCGTCTCGGGTTGCTCCTGAACCAATTCATCGGTTTCCTGAACCCCTAAAGCTGCTTCTTCTTCCAATTCGAATTCCTCTTCCTCCTCTTCTTCCTCTTCCTCTGGCGCCACAGAAACTTCCGTAACTTCGAAATCCTCTACTGCCACTTCCACCTGCTGACTTTCGATGCTGGCCACTTTTTCAAACCCGACTATCTCGGTGGGTTCGGCAACTTCGGCCGCTTCCGAAACGCCGGGAATCAGACCTTCTTTAATCAGAGCTTCAATCTGTTCAAAAGTCAAGCGGGAATGGTCGGTGCTGCTGCGCACTTGCTTCACCAGCTCCACAAAATCATCCAGATTGCGGTCGGCAAAGGCGTGCTCCAGGATGTCCAAGGGAAGGGCATCGACCGCGCTACCCTGTGCGTCGCTTAAAAACTCCATGATGGATTTAATCACACCCAGGGTGGTGTCAATTTTATTCTCACCAAAAACCTTCTGGTCGATATGATCCATCAATTGCTCAAATTGTGGCTGATTAATTTTACGCAGATATTTCATGTTGAAATAATCGGAAATGGCAGATTTATAGTATTCGTAAAAATGAAAATATTTCAGCGTATCGTACACTTCCATGGTAGAAATTTCTTTGCTATCCTTAAAAAGGAATTGCGTTAACGTACGATGAGGTTCGATCAGATAGTTCAGTTCCAGTTTAATGGCCCGTTCCAGAAGATGATTGAATTTAGCGAGATTAAACGTGGCGTTTTGTTTGAGGCGGTCAAAAATTTGATCGATCAGCATGCGCACTTCCGGCATATCGTAATCAAACCGATCCGAGGTAAACTTTTCCTCTTCCTCTCTGATCCACAATTCCACTTCCTGGTCGAAAAAATGTTTCACGTAATCGGGAATATCCAGCTGCTGCAAATATGCCAGAGGGATACTGGTCATCATTTTTTCTTTAAGAATAATGCCCTTCAACCGTTCGGTAAAACGTTCAATGGTTTCTTCAAACATAAAGTTTAATCCTTTTTAAATAAAGTATTATCAGCGTTGTATTTAGAATTCCGAATAACGGCCAAGCTTTCGGTTAGCAACAGTTTGCCGTTAAAGTCTAGTGATTTTTAAGTTTCATCTCTATCTATCCAATATTCCGGTTTCCGGTGTTGATGCGCTACTGCAATTACAAGAATATGATCTTTTTCCATGGAATCTAATAATTTATATGGGGACCTGTGGAGGAGCACTCTTTTATATCGCCGCGCTCGTCAGACCATGCTCGTGGATATCTGGCAACTCGTAGCACAGCATTTTTTACTTCTTCCTTGAATCTTTCCCCCAGCCCAGCATATTCTAGTTCATAATAACGGACAGCATTTTCAAGCTCAAACTTCGCGTACCTTGTGAATATGACGCGCATTATTATTCCTTAAATATCTCCTCCCTCGGAATACCTTCAAATCTCCCTTCTCTATATGCTTTGAGCCTCTTTTCAGCTTCTTCTGCTCGAATATCATCCGGTTTTTTGTCCGGTTCATCGAGGCTCCTAATTAAGCTACAACAAGCAAAAAGCGATCTTCCGGTTTGAGTCTCAAAGCCTCCTTTAACACTTCTTTCGTGCTCATGGTACAGCACATTTTCTTTTTTGAAATATCACACACCGTTTAGGAGAAGCCCCACACTTAAACGCAATATAATTCCTTTACGCCAAAGGAGCAAGCCGAACCATCACTTTTAACCCCTTTCAGCAAGGCGTAGCCATGACCTTTCCTACTAAGAGGCTTTTTATCGCGCCCATTCAACGCAGCGTTTCAGCGCAGATCAATCCAAACTTTACGGTGTCGGGGACCATCGAATTCACAAAAGTATACGCCCTGCCAGGTGCCTAACTGCAACTGCCCATTGCGGATAATCACCGTTTCACTGGCACCAAACAGCGAAGCCTTGATATGAGCCGCGGAATTGCCTTCCAGATGATGGTATCCGTCCGAAAAGGGAATCACTTTATTGATTTCATACAGCATATCCCGCTGAACGTCGGGGTCGGCGTTTTCATTGATGGTCACCGCCGCAGTGGTGTGCGGCACAAAAACCGTCAATAAGCCGTCTGTTACCCCCTGCTCGCTGACGATCTTTTGCAAATGATGGGTAATATCGATCATCTCCGTACGCTGGTTCGTTCTGACAGAAAGAATTTCCATGGTCAGCTCCTCAGGTTTTCAGTTTTTTCTTGCGCGCGGCCGGGAACAGGACATTGTTCAGGATGAGCCGATATCCCGGCGAATTCTTGTGCAAACTCAAATCCGTGGGCGGATCGCCCACCCGATGAGTGTAATCCTCCGGATCGTGCCCACCGTAAAAAGTAAAGGTGCCTTTGCCGCGGTTGCCGTGGATGTATTTGACTTCGTCCGTTCCTTCCACCTGCCCCATGATAGTGACCGCCGGCTTGATTTTATTCTTTCGGAACATGGTAGTCTGTCCCATGAAACCTTTAACCACGTTCACATGATCCTGGGTTAGCATGGTGGGCACCGGATCGTATTTGGCGGAAAATTCAAACAGGGTAAAATAATCCGTTTCCGGATCGCGCACCCGGGGCATGTAACTGGGCGGCACGTCGATATCGGAGAATTCGTAGATGCCCGGATCGGTGATCAATTTAAAATTCTGAAAAGCAAAAGTCTTTTTAAAATCAAGCTTGGCCTGGTAATCCGGATCGATACCGTCACCATCGAAGACCGCGTCGCAGATGTCGGTGTTTTCAGCGGCCAGGGCAATATCCAAGGCATCTGTAGCCGAACACATGGCAAACAAGAAACCGCCGTTTTCCACAAAGCGGCGGATTTCTTTGGCTACGGCCAGTTTTTCTTTGCTTACTTTGGCAAAACCCAGTTCATGCGCTAGTTTTTCGGCTTCCATCTGACGCTTGATGTACCATGGCTCATTGCGAAACGCGCCCCAGAACTTTCCGTACTGTCCGGTAAAATCCTCGTGGTGCAGATGCAGCCAGTCGTAATTCTCTAAAATCCCGGCCAGCACTTTACGGTCGTAAATCACATCGTAAGAGATTTCCGCATAGGTCAGCGCCAGGGTTACGGCGTCGTCCCAAGGCTGGAAGCCGGGCGGACTGTACACGGCAATATCGGGCGCTTTTTCCAGCAGCACCCGCTCCATATTGTGTGACTCGATTTCGGCATAAATCGCGTTGACCTGCCCGCCGTTCAATTTTTCGAACGACACGCCGCGCAGGCGGCATTCGTTTTCGAACACCGGACTATCGCTGAAAAGAAACGAGCCGCCACGGTAATTCAACAGCCATTCCACATTGATGTTTTTGGTCAGCACCCAGTAGGCAATGCCGTAGGCTTTTAAATGGTCGTTCTGGGATAAATCCATCGGAATCAGCAAATACTGGGCGCGCAGCAGTCCGGTCAGCATAAATAGCAGCAGAAAAATCCGTTTAATTTTCATTTTGCTCTCTTTCCAATTCCTCACTTAAGCGTCGGGCAAATTGCCGTGCCTGATCCACATAAAAACTGTTGGGATAGGCGATTAAAATTTTTTGATATACATCTAACGCCTGTCGTGGTTCTCCTTGTTCTTGCAGCACATGTGCCAGCCAGAAATAGGCCAGATCGATATTTTCTGCATCGGGAACCTTTTCGATCCACTCCCTGAGCATGTGTTCAGCCTGCGCCCATTTTTTGAGCTTGAGAAAAAGGCGTACGGCATTTTCCGCAGCCAATAATCCCAACTCCGTTTTGCGATTAAAAATACGCAGGTATTGCTCTGCAGCCTGTGTTAAATGCTGCTGTTTTTCCAGCAGGCGCGCCTGGCTGAATTCCCGCAAAGCGGTTGAATCCTGTCCGTATGTTTCCAGCAGGGTCAGCTGCTGAAGCACATTATTGTAAAGTGTATCTTCGGGCGCGCTGTTCATCAGGATTTCCTTATAGGCTTTTAAGGCCTGATCGAATTGCGCGCGGTAAAAATGCAAATCGGCTAAATACACCCGGGCCACATTCTGCAGCTTTCCGGCCCGTACTTTTTTCAACTGCACTTCCGCGGCAGAAAGTTCGTTCTTTTTTAAATGAACATCCGCCAGTTTCAGGTGTAGCCGGTCGCCAAGTCTGCGATCGGGGCGGAGTTTCAACGCCTTTTGATAATTTTCCGCCGCACGATCCAGATCGTTGTAATAGCGCAGATAAATATCGCCCATTAATTCCAGAGCTTGAGGACGTAACGCCGGAAGCGTGATCCCGGTCAATAGTTCCAGGGCGGCCTGCACCTGTGTATTGCCACGGGATGTTTCGTGTCCACCGGCTAAATTCAGGCCATAGCGGAAGTGGGTTTCGGCCAACTGCAACTGCAAAGTCTGTTTGCGGGCCGGCTGCGTTTCCTCTTTTAGCAACTGCAAGTACGCGCGCACTGCATATTCGAAAGCACGATTGGCCACGGCCTGACTGGCAAACCGCACCAGGTAATTCTTTCGCGGGGATGCTTTATTCAGGTCCGAATAAATACGAAAGGCCTGTTCGTAATCCTTGGCACGCATGTACAAGGTGGCCATCATTTCCTGCAGTGCGTCGTTGGTTCCGTATTTTTTCAGGAACCCCTTGGCAGACTGGATGATGCGCCGGGTGACTTCCTGATCTTTCGCCATGGATAAAAGCTGAGAGCGTACAAATAAATTTTGCTTTGGGGAATGGAGGTAATATTTCAGGTAATTTTCCGTGGCCTGTTCGTAATTAAGCCGGGCGCGGTACAAAACGGCCATGTCCCGGTACAGAGTAGCCTGATCCGGAAACCGTTCCAGCGCTTTTTGATAAACGGTGATGGCCTGGTCGTACAGGTGCAAATCGGTCATGGCGCGCGCCACCAGACGATATTTGAGCGCATTTTGCGGCGGCGTTTCGTATACCCTTTGCCACAGTGCAAACGCTTTCTCCTTTTGATCGGCCAGGTAGTAGGCGCCGGCTAGCGAAATCTGATATGAAAATTGCTGAGGATTTTTCTTAACCAGTTGCTCGAAAAATCCGATCAGAGCGTCGTATTTTTGCAGCCGGCGGTAATTGCGCTCGATGCCGGCGATGATTTCGGAAGTAACTTTACCGTCGCGGTAGAGCTGTAAGTAGAGCTCCAGTGCGGAGGGGTAGTCTCCGGCCCGGTCAAATGTGCGGGCTAAACGCAGGCGGCGGTCGGTTTGCCCATAAACCTGCAACGCGCTGAAAACGGTTAGAAGAATCAGACTACTGATTATAAAACTGCGGTAATATTTCATCACTGATAAACAGACCTTTCTGCGTCAAACGAATCCGGCCGCCCTCCTGCTGCATCAGGCCTTCGGAAAGTAGCATACTCACCAGCGGACGGTATTGTTCCAGAAACGAATGGTGGAATTTACGTTTAAATTGGTCTAAATCAATACCGGCGTAGGTGCGCAGACTGAGGAAAATGTGCTCAAATTCTTCATCTTGGGCGGTAATTTGCTCCGAAAAAGCCATCGGCGCTTTTCCCTCTCCCAGCATATCCAGATAACGCTGGACAGAACGCACATTGCCGCGACGCTGTTTTTGCCACAGAGAATGGGCCGCCGGACCAAAGCCGAGGTAATCTGTGTGATTCCAATACTTGAAATTGTGGCGGGAAATGTATCCCGGATTGTGGGCGGCGTTGGATATTTCGTAAGGATAAAAATCGTGCGCATTCAGGATTTCCGCCGTTTTTTCCAGAAAGCGCAATTCTACTTCCGGTTTTTTGGGTTTTAGCGCGCCTTTCTTCATCATACTGTAAAAGGGTGTGCCCTGCTCAATGGTTAAATTATACGTGGACAAATGCTCCGGCTGATACCCGAGAGCGGTCTCTAAGTTTTTTTGCCATTGCTTTAACGTCTGGTATGGTAAAGAATGGATCAGGTCAAGATTCAGGTTATCAAACCCTGCTGCGCGGGCCTGGTCAATGGCGCGGCGGGCGGTTTGGGCATCGTGAATGCGTCCCAAAAATTTAAGATCCCGATCGTTAAAACTCTGAACACCCAGACTGAGCCGGTTGATGCCCAAGGTGCGGTAAGCCTGCAAACGAGATTCCAACACTGTTCCGGGGTTGGCTTCCAGAGTGATTTCCGTGTCAGCGGCAAAGGAAAAGGACCGGCGCAGAGCGGCTAATATAGCCTCCAGATGGCGAAGCTCCAGAAGCGACGGCGTTCCGCCGCCAAAGTAGATGGTGTCAAAGATGATTTCGCCGGGAATGGTATCTGCAGTGCTTTCAATCTCCTTCACCAATGCAGAAACAAAAGCATCCATCGATCCCAGATCGGTAATCGAATAAAAATCGCAATAGCCGCATTTTTGTTCGCAAAATGGGATATGCAGGTAGATGCCGGGATTTGTGGAGATATTGGGCTGCATGGCATTGGTGTTTATTTTGTTGAAGGCTTTTTTACCTGCCCTCTCGTTCCTCTTTTCCGGGGACAGGCATGAAAGATATTCCCGCAATGCCCCGGACTGTCTCCTCGGAAAAACCACTTATGTCCGGGGTGGATTAATACAAAAT
>CAZJNP010000096.1:0-8937 GCA_964547355.1 uncultured Calditrichaceae bacterium | reverse complement strand
TGGTTTAACTTACTAAGCTAACGGAAGATAAAGGAATAACAGGCATTTGCACAGATCCGATCGGCATTGGAGATTGGCATAACCTTTGCAAATAAGGTTGCAGGGGTAAGATATGTCAGAAATGCTTGGAAACAGATATTTTATTGCACGACATTTTGATAAGGCCATTACCTACCTGGAACAAGCTTTAGCAGAATCACCTTCTTCCACAGGGATCATTAAAAAGCTAATCATTTGTTATATTCAGGTAGGGCAGGTAGAAAAAGCGTTTAATTTGTTTTACCGGATTGTCCAAAAAGATCCCAAGATCATCACAAACACGGATTTATACTATGATGATTGTCCCTGCAACGAATTGATTCCCATGTGGCATCAGAGAGAGAAAATGTCTGAAGAAAAAGAGAATCTCTATTTAAGCCTGGGAATGCTCTATCTTTATTGCGATCTTGAAAAATCGATTAAATATTTTAACCGCGTTAAAAATATCACCACCCGTCCTGAAAAAGTACTGACCTTATTAAAGAAGTTAAAAGAATTGAAAAAAAATAATCACTAACGGTACGATTATTCATCGCCTGATAAAATTTGACCAGATTAAACTAATTTTTTATTTTGGGCTTAACATTTGTTAAATGAAGAGGCCCTGATGAAATTTCAGTTTACACCCGAAAAGATTCGCGAAATCGAAAAAGTTCTGGAAACGGAATTTGTTAAGAAGGGGAATCTTTATCGGGCGGTGATGGAAAATGAAAGCGAAAACCGCCGGTTAAGCATAGAGATTTACACGAACATTAAAATCGGTGAAAAGAAAGGCAATCTGATTTCCATCTTTACCCCCGGCGCCCACATCCAGCTCCATTTTTGTTCCGGGTTTGTCGCCAGTGACTTTCTGGGAGAAGTCACATTTTTCGGGCAGTATGCCGGCAGGCTTTCCGGGATTGTGGTTGAAAAACAGGCCGCCTGTTCTGTTTTTACCAATGTGGACACTAAATTACTCTCAGGAGATTTTGAGAAACTTGCACCGGAAGTGATGCTTTCCGGAATTGCTCTTTCGCTAACCGAACCCTTGTTGGATAAAGACGACACGCAATAATGGACGATCTCTTTCGTCAATATCAAAGTTATCTTGAATTCGAACAAAATTTATCTCCAAATTCTGTTGACGGATATCTGCGCGACGTGCAGCGTTATCTCAATTATTTGAAAACCATCGGCCTTTCTTCACCTGCCGCCGCTCAGGCCAAACATATTCAGCGCTTGATTCATATGTTAAGTGAACTGGGGCTATCGCCCGGAAGCCTTGCCCGCAACCTGTCGGCGATACGCAGCTTTTACCGCTTTCTTATCGGAGAAAATATCACCGATAACGATCCAACACAGAGTATAGACAGGCCTAAAATGAGCCGTCATCTACCGTCTGTTTTAACGTTTGATGAAATTCAGAAAATTCTGGATCTACCGGACATCAATACCCATTTAGGATTGCGCAACCGTGCCATGCTGGAAACGCTTTACGCCTCCGGGCTGCGCATCTCGGAATTGCTTCATTTGATGTTAAAGCAAGTGTATTTTGATCAGGAAATTCTGCGGGTGTTCGGAAAGGGACGCAAGGAGCGGTTTGTGCCTATTTCCGAACGGGCTCTGGGATGGATTCGCGCCTATCTGGATCGCTCCCGTCCTTTGTTGGATCGCAAAGGCAAATCCGACGGCGCTTTGTTTCTGAGTGTAAGGGGCTCGGCCATGTCCCGGATGGGATTCTGGAAAATTTTGAACGGTTATGTCAAACAGGCCGGCATCCGGAAAGAGATTCACCCCCATACCTTCAGGCATTCGTTTGCCACCCATCTGCTGGAGAACGGGGCCGACCTGCGTGCCGTACAGGAGATGCTCGGTCATGCGGATATTAGCACCACCCAGATTTACACGCATCTGGATCGCAGCTACATTCAGCAGGAATACAAAGTATTTCATCCCAGAAGCTGAATCAAAGGCAGCCGCGAGTGGGCTAGTTGAAAATATTTTTAAGGAAGCAAAGAAATTGTTGCGGAATTAATCAATGAATGATCAATTGGAAATGATCGAAACCGAGGTGGCCATCGTCGGAGCAGGGCCGGCAGGTAACAGCGCTGCCCTGTTTTTAGCGAAAGAAGGGGTGCCGCATCTGCTGTTCGATAAGACGATGTTTCCCAGAGACAAAGTATGCGGCGACGGACTGAGCGGTAAAGTAGTTCACCTGTTGCAGGAAATTGATCCCCGGCTGGTAGAAAAAATGGCACACGCCCCGGATAAGTTCTTGGGAAGCTGGGGCGTTCGTTTTGTGGCGCCCAGCGGTAAAGACCTGCTAGTACCGTACAATGACCCTGACGGCGCTCCGGATTATGCGCCGGGTTTTGTGGCCCGCCGGTATGATTTCGATCATTTTCTGGTCGAGCAGCTCGATGCCCGCTGGACGGACCGCCGGTTTGGTTATGCGTTGCAAGACGTAAGCCGGGAGAATGGCGTCGTGCGGCTGGTATTTTCCAAGGACGGCCGGCAGGTGGTGTGTAGGGCCCGACTGGTGATCGCTGCGGATGGCGAGCGTTCCCTGATTGCGCGAAAAGTAAACGGATACCGCATGGAACCGGAACATTATTACGCCGGAATTCGCGCTTATTATAAAAATGTAACCGGGATGAGCGAAGGAAATTTTATTGAACTGCATTTTATTAAAGAAGCACTTCCGGGATATTTTTGGATTTTTCCTTTGCCGGGAAATCGCGCCAATGTAGGCATCGATATGCTGAGCGACGATATTCGAAAAAAGAAAATCAATCTGCGTCAGATTTTTGAATCGATCATCGCAACCCATCCGGAAATTAAACAGCGCTTTCGGCATGCGCAGAGAGAGTCCAGAATTTCCGGCTGGGGACTGCCGATCGGTTCCAAAAGACGCCGCATCTCCGGCGATGGCTATTTACTGACCGGAGATGCCGCCGGACTGATCGATCCTTTTACTGGCGAAGGCATTGGAAACGCCATGATTAGTGGCAAATTTGCCGCCCGGGTGGCCGCTCAGGCGGTGGCGGCGCGGGATTATTCCGCCGCAAGACTGGCGCAATACGACGACCTGGTTTACGCCCGCCTGCAAAAAGAGTTGGAGCTTAGTAATAAAATCCGAAACCTGGCGCGTTTTCCGTGGCTGTTTAATTTTCTTTTTAACCGTTTAAACGGAAATGCCGAAATGCGCCAGATGTTTTCCGCCATGTTTAACGACCTGGACGTTCGCGCTAAATTACGGTCGCCATCTTTTTATTTGCGCTTATTATTTGGATAATTCAAACCTGCGATAAATAAAACATAAATCCGATTTTTATTAACATGCTCAGGAAGCTACTCATTTTATGGGGCTGCCTGCTGGTTTTCAGCCAGTACGCCCGGGGGCAGGTAATTTTTTCCGAAGTCATGTTTGATGTGGTGGGCAGCGACTATCATGATGAGTTTATCGAGCTGTACAACGTGTCCCAAACGGACAGCGTGGATTTATCCGGTTGGCGTTTCAGCGACAGTACCGGAACGGATGAGTTGATCGATGCCGGCTTTGGAATGAAAATCGCTCCCGGACAGTTTGCCGTGATTCTGGACGGAAGTTATTTTGATCACTCCGGTGCTTATGACGATCGGATTCCGGAGGATGCACTGGTTCTGTCCATCAGTGACGGCGCGTTTGGCAGTAATGGGCTCAGCAACTCTGTCAGCGAACGGTTGGTCCTGATCGATTCGCAAGGTGAAGAAGTCCAGGTATACCGTTATTCGCTCGATAATCGGCCGGGTTATTCCGACGAAAAAATCCACATGATTCCGGACAACAGTCCCGACAATTGGCGCAATGCTCTGGTATTAGGAGGAACACCGGGTCGGAGGAATTCCGTCACGCCGTATGATTATGATCTTTCTCTGACCGGTAGCGAAGCCGTCGAATTTCATCCCGATTTGGACATCCGAAGTGAAAGTCAGATCACAGTCTCCTGGCGGTTGGAAAACAGCGGATTAAACCTGTTTAGCGACTCGGTACGCTTCGTTATATTTCTTGAAACCGATCACGATTCCGTAAGGCAGCCGCAGGAACGTCTGCTCATGGATAGCACGGAATGGGTCAGTTTGAATCCGGTTCAAGCCACGGAGATGCAGTTTGCCTTTCAGACCGGAGCCGCGGGCAGGTATTGGGTGACGATTCAGATGATGACGCAGCGCGACCAGAATCCCTACAATAATCTGGTTTCAAAAGAAATGGTGGTGCTGGAGCGCGGTAGTTCCCTGATCATTAACGAAATCAAATTTCTGACCTCAGAGGAAGAGCCGGAGTGGATCGAGTTGTTGAATACCGGAAGCGCACCCTTGAATCTCTACAACTGGGGCATCGCCGACGAAAAGGATACTGCGCATGTGGACTCCTTGGTCTGGATTTTTCCGGAGCAGTACAAGATTCTCTGCGCTTCGGAAAACGTCAGGGATTTTTTTAGCATTCCGGACAGCCTGACGGTTTGCCTGAAACATTTTCCGACCCTTAACAACGACGGCGATGTGGTTTACCTGCTGGACCCCGGCGGCGGCTGGATCGAACAGGTGCCCTATCAGCGGAATTGGCTGGAGGGCGAAGACTGGCGCGCACCCTCACTGGAACGGATCAATCCCAGGCTGGACAGCCGTCTTTCCGGAAGCTGGGGGCCATGCCGGGCGGCGCAGGGGGCAACGCCGGGATTTAAAAATAGTCTGTTTACTAACATGGCGCCCGTTTCCCGATTATCGATAACTCCCGATCCCTTTTCGCCGGACGGAGACGGCGCCGAAGATGTGACGATCATTCAGGTGCAGGCGCCTGTAACCAGCGGAAGACTGCGCATCCGGATTTACGACATTCTCGGCCGCCGGGTGCGCATTTTGGAGGAAAACCGCTTTACTTCCGCTAACGCGACAGCGGTCTGGGACGGACGCGACGACTGCGGGCAGGTGGTACGCATGGGTATTTACATCGTTTTTATTCAGATTATTGACGACCGCAACGGAATTTTGCAGGAGTATAAAGATACGGTCACTGTGGCGAAAAGATTAAATTAGTGGCATAAATATTAGCCGCGGTGAATATAAATCTATCTCCCCATAAGTCTTTTAAAAACAAAATTAATCAGGGCATAAATTCCTTTCTTTTCGGTTGCTTTTCACATCTTCTAATGATTAAATTCAGACACTGGAAAAATTGAAACTTGATGATGTCTTGATATAAGGAGGGCGCTATGTCGAACGCATATTTTAAAGTGCCGGTGCCGAAGAATGAACCGGTATATTCATACGCTCCGGGAACGCCGGAACGAGAGGCTCTCAAAAAAGAGCTGGAAAATTTAAAGTCGCAGGAAATCGAAGTACCGCTGATCATTGGCGGGAAGGAAGTGCGCACGGGCAAGTTGGGCGAAATGCGCGCGCCGCATAATCATGATCTAAAACTGGGCGTATTCCACAAAGCCGGACGGGAAGAAGTGGAAATGGCCATTGAGGCCGCGCTGGAAGCCCGTAAAGAATGGGCGGAAATGCCCTGGGAGCACCGGGTTTCCATCTTTCTGAAAATGGCCGAATTGCTGTCCGGTCCCTGGCGTTACACACTTAACGCCGCCACCATGCTGGGTCAGTCTAAAACCGCTTACCAGTCGGAAATTGACGCCGTGGCCGAACTGGCCGATTTCTGGCGTTTTAATGCCTATTTCATGGCAGAGTTAATGAAAGATCAGCCCTATTCTCCCAAAGGCTTCTGGAATCGTACCGAGTACCGTCCCCTGGAAGGATTTATTTTCGCTGTAACACCGTTTAATTTCACCTCCATCGCCGGTAATTTACCCACCGCACCGGTGCTGGTGGGCAATGTGGCACTGTGGAAACCGGCTTCCACCGCTGTTTATTCCGCTTATTTCCTGATGAAGCTGTTCAAAGAAGCCGGCCTGCCGGACGGTGTGATTAATTTTGTACCGGGCAGTGGCGGTCAGGTAGGCGTGCCGGCGCTAACCAATCCCAATCTTGCCGGGATTCATTTCACCGGCTCCACGGGCACTTTCCAGAATATGTGGAAAACCGTGGGCGAGAACATCCACCGCATGAAATATTATCCCCGCATCGTGGGCGAAACCGGTGGCAAGGATTTTATTTTTGTTCATCCTTCGGCTCTGGTCAAACCGCTGGTTACGGCTACCCTGCGAGGCGCTTTCGAATATCAGGGACAAAAATGTTCCGCCGCCTCGCGCATGTATATTCCTAAATCGCTGTGGCCGGAATTCAAGGAACTCTATGTGGCAGAAGTGGCCAAAATTAAAATGGGCGAACCGGATGATTTCCGCAACTTCATGACGGCGGTGATCGACAAAGCGGCCTTCGAAAGCATTACCGCCTATATCAAATACGCCAAAGATTCCGATGAGGCGGAATTCATCACCGGCGGGAACTATGACGATTCCAAGGGCTACTTTATCGAACCGACCACGATCGTCACCACCAATCCGCATTTTAAGACCATGGAAGAAGAAATTTTCGGCCCGGTACTAACAATTTATGTTTACGAGGACGAAAAATTCGAGGAAACGCTGGACCTGTGCGACACCACTTCGCCCTACGCCTTAACCGGCGCTATCTGGGCTCAGGATCGCAAGGCGCTGGTTACCATGTCCGAGCGCCTGCGTCAGGCGGCGGGTAATTTCTATATCAACGATAAGCCCACAGCAGCGGTGGTAGGTCAGCAGCCCTTTGGCGGCAGCCGGGCTTCCGGAACCAACGACAAGGCCGGCAGCGCCCTGAACATGCTGCGCTGGATGAGCGTGCGCTCCATTAAAGAGACCCTGGTACCGCCCGAAGACTGGACCTACCCGTTTATGGGCGATAAATAACAAATTAGAGGCTGTCTCCGGAGTAAACGGGGCAGCCTTTTTTTTCTATTTTGACCGCTTCGCGGTTTTTATGTTCTCATCTTTATTATTGTGACAACTTCTTTTTAACCTTTCTCAGTACTCCTTCCCCTTTAGCCGTTTTAATTGCATTCATTTTTATATTTCCTTAACTTTTGAATTTATAATAATTATCGATCTTTTTCAGAATCGATTTGAAACAAATGGAGCAACGCCCGGTACAATAATGACCGACATTCAATCAAATTTACAGAAAGTACGCGAGCGTATGGAACAGGCCTGCGCCCGAGTCGGCCGTTCCGTCTCCGACGTGGAACTGGTGGCGGTGACCAAAACACTTCCGGTGGAAGTGATCCGGGCCGCATACGATCTCGGTCTGCGCCAGTTCGGAGAAAGCCGTGCGCAGGAACTGCGGGAAAAAGTGGGCTTGCTGCCGGAGGACATCCGGTGGCATTTTATTGGTCATTTGCAGAGTAACAAGATCAAATATGTGGCCGGGAAGGCGGTGTTGATTCATTCGGTAGATACGGTGCCCCTGGCGGAAGCGATTTCCGCCTACGCCGTGAAAAAAGGACTGACCATAAACATTTTGTTGGAGGTGAAAACCAGCCCGGAAGCCACGAAATACGGAGCGCCGCCCGATCAGGCGGTAGATTTATTCCTGCACATCCGGGAATTGCCGAATATTTTTCTAAAAGGATTAATGACCATCGCGCCTTTTACCGATAGTGAAGTATCAATCCGGCAAAGTTTCCGCCGTCTGCGGCAGATCAGGGAAGATCTGACCGGACACGTTCAGGAAGAAGAAATTGCTATTTTATCCATGGGCATGTCCCATGACTTTGAAATTGCCATAGAAGAAGGCAGTACTATGGTAAGAATCGGGACCTCCATTTTCGGAGCCCGGAGGAGGTAATTTGAGATTAACGCCCTTATCCATTCGTAAACAGCAGTTCAAAAAAGCCATGCGCGGTTATGATCCGGTTGAGGTGGATACCTTTATGGAACAGGTGGCCGAAGATTACGAACAACTATTGCTCGAGAATGAGCAGTTAAATAAAAAAATGATCGCACTGGAAACGGAACTCAGACATTTTAAGGAAGTGGAGAAGACCCTTAAGCAAACGCTTTACAATGTTCAGGAAACTTCTCAGCTTTCCAAAGAAAATTCCCAGAAAGAAGCCGAACTGATCAAGAAAGAAGCGGAGCTGGCTGCTTCCCAGATGATCGACAAAGCCCGGGACGACGTGCGTAAAATGAAGGAAGAATTGAAATCCCTGCGCCAGCAAAAGGAATCTTTCATCGCCCGCTTGCGTCATTTGCTGTCATCGCAACTGGAATTGCTGGAAGTGCTGGAAATCGACGACGAGGAGGTGGCCAAACTGAAGGATCGCACCAAAACCTTGTTCGCCGGGCAGCGCAGAAAAAACGTTTCCCAACCGCCGAACAGGCCGTCCCCGGTGGCTGGGCAGGAAGCGAAGCCGTCGGCGGCTCCCGAAATCACCACTGCAAAAAAGAGAGACCGTTTTGACGACATCTTTGATCAGCAGATTAATATTAACGGCAATGCCGGTAAGGAGTAAGAATGTTTCGTAAGGTGCTGATTTTTTTATTAATGGCAACGACCTTCTCTTTGTTCTGGAACTGCACTTCTAACCGCATGATCAAAGCGGAGGACCCCGAACCGCAGGCTTCGGTGCGCATTCAGCTCAAAGACGGCCAAACCCGACAGGGAATCGTACTGTTTGGAAACAAGAAAAGACTGGTTTATTTGAACGCCGAAACGCACAAAAAAGACAGTTTGGCTGTGGCCCAGATCGCCGCCATTACCCGGCTGGATCATGCGCTTGATTATGAAGGGCAGGTTATCCCGGAACCGGAAGTTAAAGCGCACAAGAAATTGAAGAATACATTATTATATGGCGCGGCCGGATTTGTTCTGGGTGCGGCGGCCGGGACCGGGCTCTCCATTGCACTGTTTGCGCAGCAGGGCGACGCCACATCCGCCCGCGTGACC
>CAZJNP010000095.1:0-8940 GCA_964547355.1 uncultured Calditrichaceae bacterium | reverse complement strand
ACGACACCCCGCACAACTCTGAGACCCTCCACGCCGCGGTCTCTACACTGGACGCACCCGAGGCGATTGGACACGAACCCCAACACCGTTCCGGTTACCGTGATCCGGAATAGGTGGAAAAAGTGGTGAATCGTTACCAGCCGATGATTGAGCACTGCTTTAAAAAAGAGGTGCAATATAATCCTGGCTTGCAGGGATTTATCAAAGTCGCTTTCAGTATTTCTTATGAGGGGTACGTTATTCCGGAGAGCATCCGAATCATCAGTTCGTCTCTGCGTAATAAGCGCGTAGAACAGTGCATCAAAAACTATATCCGCCAATGGCGTAGTTTTTCCCGCCTGGATGAATCCATGGGTATTGCCAGAGTGGTACAAAAATTTATTTTTAACTGACCTTTTTTTTGCCTGTTCGCATACGCATCAATTTCTCAAAAACCTGACGCGATCTTTCTTTTAACTCATCCAGTGTTCCATCATTCTTTATGACAAAATCCGCCCATTTTACTTTATCTTCCAAAGGGATTTGGCGATCAACCCGTTCTTTGAACTGTTTGCGGGTCATTCCTTCCCTGTCTTTCACCCGCTGCTGGCGCAGCGGAAGCGGAGCGTCCACAACAATCACGGCGTCGAACATCTTTTCTATGCTGATTTCATACACTAAAGCCGCATCAATGATGACCATGGGGTATTTTCCGGAAAAGCGCGCATGCTCCATCTCTTCGATCAAACTCTCTACCATCCTGGGATGCACCAATTGATTCAGCTTTTGAATTTCAAGCTCATTCCGAAAAGCAAGCTCGGCTAAGCGTTTGGTGTTTAATTGGCCGTTGTCGAAGAAAATATCGCCGCCAAAAGTCTTGCGCAGTTCTCTTTGCAGCTTCTTATCCTTTTGTATCACTTCCTTTGCCTTTAGATCGGCGTTGATTACCTTGCACCCCCATTCCTCAAAAAACTTGCACACTGTGCTTTGTCCGCTTCCGATTCCGCCTGTAACGGCTATGATAAGCGGGTCTTTGTAACGCTGCTTTGCCATTATCTTACCTCACGATCATCACTTTACCGATTTTATGGTCATTATTGTATGTAATTTCGTAAAAATAAATGCCTGTCGCCACATTTCTGCCGGCACTATCAGTCAAATCCCAGCGGATTCCTCCAAAGGAAGACTGTGATAAATATTTAATCGGCTTCCCTGCCAGGTTAAAGATTCTAATATGGGCACCGGAAGGAATTTGTGCAAATATTATTTCCCGATGTTCCGGCCTGACCGGCTGAGGATAAATCACCAGATGGTTCAGATCAGAAGTGAACTCAAACAGATTAAACCGCTGCGTTTCGATTAGCATACTGCCTTTTTGGTTTTTTAAATCCTGCAGCTCAAGATATGTGGCCTGGCCGTATCCGCCCACTAAACTTTGTTTTGAAATCAGTAGCTCTACGACCCGGAAAGCACTGTCCTGAGGCACTATTTCCAGAACCCTTCCGGCCGGAATCAAACGGTAATGGTTCAAATTCATAACCGATGCGCTGTCCATGGGTTCGTTAAAGAAAATCCGGATGCGATAACGATTCAAAATCTCCACTCTGGCTAAATAGGGCTGGGCGTCCGTTTTCAGATACTTAAACGGCAAGGATTTATTCTCGGCGTCTATCGGTACGCCATAGGCGTCAAACACGTTTAGGACAGTAACCGTATCGTTCTTTTGCACCGTAAACGGCGTGTCAAAACCGCACAAAACCTGTTCCTGATTTTTCAAGATCATATGTGATGCGGCTAACAGGCCATCGCTGCTTCTTTTAATTTTCACCGGAAAATGTTCCATAAACAGGATAGGTTCATTAAACGTTAATTCCAACTGACGGTCATTTAACACTTTAACCTGAATGAGCCTGGGCGGCACGCTGGTGTGCGCAGAATCCATTGGACTTAATTTACTCTCAGGAATGGCATAGGCGGAGTCCACCGCACTCACCGCATAATAGTACGTCGTTTCGTTTTGCAATAAAGAATCGATGAAAACATTTTCCCTGAGGCTCTTCCAATACATCAATTTTTCAGGTTTTTCACCACGATAAATACGAAAGATGGCATCCGGAAAAGGCGCTTGCCAGTTGAGCAGCACCCGGTGCTCGTTTAGCGGACGGGCTGAAAATTGGTGTACCGCCGCAGGACGGTTCTCCTGCTCCCCGGTAAACGAAACAATGTTTTCGCTGCTGTTAAAATAGAATTCGTCATAGCCATCGGAATCCAGATCGCCGGCTAAAACAGCATTGCTGTTTACCTGATCAAAAAGAGCGACCGGAATGAGTTGATCTGCGTTGATTTTAAACAGATAAAGCTGGGGATACATGGCCGCAAAGAGATAGGGTTGACCGTTTAGCGACGCCGCCGAAAGTCCGCTGTTAAAATCCTTGAGTCCGTGGTATCCGAAAAGGTTGATTTGATTCATGACTTCAAACCGTTGCAGCGCGTCATTATAAACATACCGCTCGATGCTCCAGTAGCGACCGTCAAATTCATGTTCAAAATCCAGGTCTTCCGGGGAATGGGATGCGACAAACAGCATCCGTTGTCCGGAAAGGGTCAAGCTGGTCAGTAACGCAGTTGCGTCTTCCTGCGCGGTGCGGAACGTGTCCATGAGCTGCATATCGGCAGGATTCGATCCCGAAAACACCAACACATCACCGTCAGAATCTCCGTAAACAATTTCCGGGATGCCGTCCCCGGTAAAATCCACAACCAGGACGGTGGGAATGCCGTATTTTTGCTCGCCGGTGGTCGTATTGGGTAAATCAGCTACGACCTTAAAATTAAAGCCGCCCTGGTCTTCCAGAATCTGGTACTCCTGCCCCCTGCGCCCAATGATTTCTTCTTTACCGTCGCCGTCAATATCAGCCAAAGCCGCTGCCCAAAAATCGGACGTATCCTGCCAGACCAGCTGGGTGGGAAACGACTTCTCATCCAGAGCGCGAAACAAAAATGCCCGATTGCCATATCCGAGTAAAATTTCACTGTGGCCGTCCCGGTCGTAGTCTCCGGCGTCTCTTGGAATGGCCGGGAATTCTGTTCCCAGTCTTTGAACAAACCCGCCGCCGTCAAATTCATAAATTTCTACCGGGCCAAAATTTCCTTCCTCTGTGTAACGGCTAATAGTAATCTCCTTCTTGCCGTTCCCGTCCAGATCAGTCATTTTGGGCATAAAATATCCCGACGGCAGTTGATAACCGGTTTTCTGGTATTCCTGCCATTCAAACGGATTCTCAAAACGAACGGAATAATACTGTCCGGAAGCATCGTCCACGGTTTTCAGTCCGCTGTAGTTTTCCGCTTCCAGATAAAACTGGTATCTCCCTGAATATACGCGTCCGTCCAGCTTCAGGCGCTGCAGATTGGTCTCGTAATTGAAATCGATAACCTGGTCGAAATCGGTGCTTCCTTCCTTCCGCAAAAAAAGACGAGCCCGGCAAACATCGTCGCTTCGAAAGGAGATCAGGTTTGACTGCACTGCTCCATCGTAAAGCGGAAGCACCGAAACTTCCGTGATTTGCGGAGGGGTACGGTCAATAAACACAATCCGGCGTAATTCATCGCTGCGCGCATCTACCAGATGCATGGTTAATCGAACGGTGATCAGCGTATCGCTTAGCTGCGAAGCGGAAACAAACCCCAGGGTGTCGGAGAAAACCTGCTCGCGCTCAAACCGGCGTACAAGAAACCACTGCTGTGGATTTTTTCCCAATCCATACTCCACGTATGCATCCACCAAATCCGGATGCATGATGGAACCCACCAGCCATAGCGTATCTCCGGCGAAACCGCTGTTTAACCCCGGCTGCGTCAGGGAAAGGATGCCGGCTTCCGGCACGCGTACGGCCTGCCAGGCATCAGCTCGTCCGGCGCCGCTGTAAATATCCCAACCGTTGTACAAAATGTCTTGGCTGGTGGTTTTGAGAATGTTGCGCACTCTTTCCGGAGAGAAGCCCGGATGCACGGAAAGCACCAAACCGGCAATGGCCGAGACCACCGGTGCGGAAAAGGACGTACCGTTCACGCGGTTGTATCCTCCGCCAACCGCCGTGCTGAGCATATTCATTCCCGGAGCTACCAGGTCTAACGTTTCGCCATAGGAGCTGAAACCTGCCAGGTAATCGCTGGAATCGGTCGCTCCCACGCTGACGGTTTCCGCCAAACCCGAAGGATATTGCAACTGATCGTCGCCGCTGTTTCCGGAAGAACAAATCATCAGCACGCCGTTCTGGTAAGCGAAGTAAATGACGTCTTTCAGAAATCTGGAAAGCGCCACGTCACCGAAACTCATATTGATGATTTGGGCGCCATTCTCCACGGCATATAAAATCGCCCTGGCCACATCGTCTTCTTCCAGGTAACCGCTGGCGGTGCCGGCTCGTAAATTCATGACTTTTACGCCCGGCGCAATACCGGAAATTCCGGTTACATTGTTGGCCTGGGCAGCAATAATTCCGGCCACCTGGGTGCCATGTCCGCTGCCGAATTCGTCCATGGGATCGTTGTCCGGGTCTTTGTAATCGCCGCCGTCTGCAAACCGGGGCGCATCCGTAAAATCCCATCCTGCCACGTCGTCCACATATCCGTTGTGATCGTCGTCCACGCCGGGCAAACCGTTTAACTCTGCCTGATTATGCCATAAACTCTCTATCAGATCAGGATGGGTGTAATCGATGCCGGTATCGATCACTCCGATGATGATCTGATCGCTGCCCCGGGTAACCTGCCAGGCCTCCGGAGCGCGAATCCGGTTTAAATACCATTGTCTGCCAACCAGTGTATCGTTGGGAAACTCCGAAATACGGAAAGCACCCACCACTTCCATGAGATCGGCAAGTCCTTCTTGTTGAAGGGCGTTAAAATACGTTTTAGCGGTGGTTTGATCCGCGCGGATGATGAGCCATTGTTTGAAATCGTTTGCGCTTTTGGGGCTGGTAATGGCCGGAAGTAAACGGAGGCGCGGTTTTTCGGCCTGACCGGGTTGGGCAGGCATAAACTGTCCGTTCAGCACGGCAGAACGCTGTTTGATTCCCGAGGGGGTTAGCCGCATAAAATATGCGTCGGCCAAACCTTCTGCCGGTAAAAAAAACGCTGCCCATGCAAAAATCACCACAAAAAGGAAGAAGGGTTGAAAAACAAATCGAAACTTCATGGCGTTACTTCTGGAAGGCAATAATCTTATCCAGAAACTGCAATTTCTTTTTGAAACGCTCATTATCCGGCTGCTGATTAAGCAGTTCCTGGAAAACGCGCCGGGCGTCGTCAAACTTTTTCTGGGCGATTAAAATTTCACCAAACGTGGGAGTGAGCAGACTGGGATTTTCCAAAATTTCTTCGATATTGACTGCTTCCTCATCTCCGATAGAGGGCGTCGGCGGTGTGATTTGTTTTTCCTGTTTGGTTTTTTCTTCCAAGGAAGTTTCCACCCTTTCCAGTACTTCTTCCACTGCGGCAGTTTCCTGCGTGGGTGTTTCCGGTACGGATTCGGGCGCCTGTTCGCTGATCATTTCCGGTTCAGGGGTAGGCTGCTGTGGCATCTCGTCAGGAATTTCTTCAATAGCGGGTGGTTCGCTGGTCTTTTCAATTTCTTCTTCGATGCGTTCCTGTTCACTATCGGCAATGGATAAGGCGGCTTCCAGGTCGGCCGCCGTCGCGATTGGCGGCGTAGCAGGTGCTTCGGGAGCGGACTCCTCTTTTTCGTCCATTTCTTCCGTTTCCTGACGGCTCTCATTAAAAATAACCGTGGTGTCGAGAATGGGTTTTTCTTCGGCAGGCGCTTCCGGTTCCCCAGAGGCCGGCCATTCTTCCGGCTCTGCTTCCACGGCGCTCTCCTCATCCGCGGTTTCCTCGCCACCCTCGAACATCTCTCCCATCAGAGTGGAAAAATCATCTTCCGTATTCTTAAATTGATCCAGATCGATGGGCGGCACTTCTCTATGCTGTTCCTGCGCTGTTTCCGAAAGCTCTTCCAGCAGGGTATCGCGTTCCACATCCGCTCTGTTTTCATCCACGCCTTCGATAGGCATTTCGATCAGCTCATCTTCGCCAAGGGACAGCGCTTCCGGTTGATCGGGCGGCTCTAACATTTCCTCCGTTTCGGTTTCCTCAACAAGAGCCACAGGCTCCTCGCGCATCACCTCTTCTTCCGGTGGTTCCGGCAAAGGCGTGCTTTCCTCCGAGGCCGGTTCCAATGGGGTTTCTTCAACGAACAATTGCTCGTCGATCAGTTCTGGTTCCGGTTCCGTTTCCGGTGTTTCCGGAGTGGCTTGTGTTGGTTCCGGAGCCGGCGGCACGGCCTCCGCTTCCTCCATGACGAACGGTTCCTCCGTTTCTTGTTTGGTTTCCGGTGGCAGCGGCTGACGATACAAAGTGTCGTAAAGTCCTTCGGATTTCAGAAATTCGATTAATTCAGGATTCCGCGGATCGTATAGGGCGTGGTTCAGGATGATCTGGTTGCCCATGTCGCGCTGCTTTTCCTTAAAATAAATATAGGCCAATCCTTTCTGGGCCTGTAAGTGATTGGGCATATAAAACAGAGTGCGTTCGTATTCTGCCCGCGCCTCTTCAAACCGTTCCTGAGCCTGGTAAGCGCGCGCTAAAATATGGTGCCCTTCGGCGTAATACGGAAAAAGCTTTACGCCGCGCTCGCAAAGCTGTATGGCTTCTTCAACCTGATCTTTACTGAGCAGCTCTGCCGCCTGCCGGGCAAACAAAATATTCAGAGAATGATCCGTTTGTTGAAAGGTTTGATTTTGCTCCATGATTGACTCCAGAAATCGTGATTTACCATCCGCTTAAGGTGGCGTTGACAATATCTTCGGCGATCACTTCCAATGCGTCTTTTATGGCTTGCTGTCTTTCTTCCAGGCCTGCCGTGGAATCTAACGAAATTTCTTCCTGAAAGTTCTTGTTGAACAAGGTCTTATTCATATGCACATCTTCGCATTTCACCTTAACGGTTACTTTTATCCGCATTTCGGCCACCTCTTCACCGGACTTTACAATAGCCGGACGAGGTGGCGGAATCGCTTGAATGGTTCCGGTGATAATCAGGTCCGCCTTGTCTTCATCCGTAACCTTAAGCGTATTGTCTGCGATGAATTTGTCGATGACCGCGTTTGTGAGCTCTTCCGCCACTTCGGGTTCCTGCGCCTGTGAATAAAATAAAGGAACCGCCACGGTTTTCAAGTGAGACGGCAGCGATCCTTTAAACGAATAGTACCCGCAGGCCGTTACGATCAACGACAAAACGCTTAACAGCCAGAGGGTCAACCGCGCGACGCTATGTCGTTTATTATGATAATCCATATTCATGCAATTTACGGTAAAGTGTTCGTTCGCTGATTTGAAGTGCCCGGGCGGTTTTTCGCCGGCTGCCCCCGTACTTTTTCAGCGTTTCCTTGATTAATTCCCGTTCCATGGCGCTCAGAGTAGTGGGCTGCACTTCCTGGTCCTCCCCGTTGACCTGGTTGCGGTTGCGGATCATATCCAGCACGGAATAAGCTTCGGAACGGCCCGGTGCCTGGGATTGATCCAGTATCATTTTGAGCATCTGTTTGAGCTCACTGATGTCCAGTTTCAGCGAAATCAATGTCCGGTAGATCAACTCCCGTTCCGCCTGCTCCGGCGTTTTATTGAGCGGAACCGGCAGATTTTCTCCGGTGATGACTCCCGGCTCCATATTCAGCGCGGAACGTACGTAAGCCGGACGAATGATACCTCCGCGGTTCAGAATGATGGAGGTTTCCACGAAATTCTTTAATTCCCGGACATTGCCCGGCCAGTCGTATTCCAGCATCACATCGATGGCTTCGGGCGCAAATCCTTTAAACGGAATATTATTCTTTTTGGTGTATTCGTCGGCAAATATTTTAACCAGAATCGGGATGTCGCCTTTCCGTTTGCGCAGGGGCGGAATTTTCAGGGTAATGGCTTTCAGGCGGAAATAAAGGTCGCGCCGGAATTCATTGTTCTGAACTGCCCGTTCCAGATCCTTGTTGGTGGCGGCGATAATGCGTACATCCACTTTAATGGATTCGGTTCCGCCCACACGCATCACCTCGGATGTTTCCAGCACGCGCAGCAGTTTTACCTGCGTATTGAGCGGCATCTCACCGATTTCGTCCAGAAAAATCGTTCCTTTGTTGGCTGCTTCAAAATACCCCTTTTTCTGACCGATCGCTCCGGTAAAAGAGCCTTTCTCGTGCCCGAATAGTTCCGACTCCAGAATTCCTTCCGGAATCGCACCGCAATTCACTGAAATCAGAGGTTTATCTTTTCTTTTACTCAACCGGTGAATAGCATTGGCAATGACTTCTTTCCCGGTTCCGCTCTCCCCGATCAATAGCACAGAGAGGTCCGTCGGAGCAACAGTAACGATGGTTTGTACCAGTTCTTCAACCTGCGGGGATTTGCCGTAAAAGCCGATTTCTTCCTGAAGTTGTTCCAGTGGCGCCATAGGTTCTTTCAAATAGGTTTAGTCGTTAACGGATGATCTGAGCTAATTTATTAATTCACAAGATGTAAAGCAATTCAAAGCGGAAAATGACCGCCTCTTTGTAATTTGGATCAAGAGTAAACGGCGAAGAGGATGTCGGTTATCAGTTGTCAGTTGTCGGTTGTCAGTGATCGGTTATGGATTTGTGGTAAATGGTGGTTTGGTGTTTTTTGATTTCTATTTGCAGTTTCCTTTTGGGTAAAGGCATTTGGGAATGAATTTTTTATTAGATAGGTTATTTCATCCAAAAGGTGTTGCGTTTTTTAAGGGAATACACAGCCCCCTGTATCGACCAATCTCCCCGACCACTTAATACCCCAACAACTTAATAACAAATAGCCCAATAACCAAACAACCAAAACCAACCGACCAGCCACCAACACACAAAGAATGTTTAAACGCGATTATGCCTTTAC
>CAZJNP010000094.1:0-9016 GCA_964547355.1 uncultured Calditrichaceae bacterium | reverse complement strand
CCTCTGGGCCTTATATGTGGGTGCGCGAAATGTTATTTTCTTTAATTGACAACCTGGATAAAATAGACGTTGTCCTGGCGTCTGCTTCGCCGCGGCGGTTTGAATTGTTAAAGAGCATCGGACTGAGTTTTAAGGTAGAAGTTAGCAAGGCGCAGGAGAATCATCCCAATATTACCGATCCGGCGGAATTGTCGGAATACAACGCCCGTCTCAAAGGAAGAGAAGTGGCAAAAAAATATCCCGAATGTCTGGTCATTTCCGCGGATACGATTGTGGCGCTGGGTGATCAGCTTTTGGGCAAGCCGGCAGATGAAGAAGACGCCTTTAGAATGTTGCAAGCACTTAGCGGTAAAACCCATAAGGTCTATACAGCCTTCGGTTTGAATTTACTTAAATACGAAAAAGAACATTACGAATGGGTATGCACGGAAGTTACTTTTCGGCCTTTAGTTGATGACGAAATCTGGGCATACATAAACACGGCCGAACCTATGGATAAGGCCGGCGCCTATGGCATCCAGGGACAGGGCGCCCTGTTGATTGAAAAGATTTCCGGTTGCTACTATAATGTGGTGGGCTTTCCGTTATCTCGATTTTATCTGGCGTTGGATAAATTTCTTTCGCCATTTGTGTGGTAAAAAAATGAGGCACACATGCATAAGATTCTTGTAATCGATGACGATCCGAATATGAGACGTTTAATCGAGCTGTATTTAAGCAGACAAAAGTACCAGGTGGATTCTGTCGCTTCTGCCAGAAAATCGGTGGAAAAAATCCGGCAGGGAGATTACCAATTGGTTATTACGGATTTACAAATGCCAGAGATGGACGGCATGGAGTTCATCCGGCGGATTCGTTCTTTTAATAAAAATATTCCCATCATCGTCACTTCTGCCTATAGCCGGGGGAAAATCATTAATCAGGCGCTGGAAACCGGCGCCTCCAGTGTGCTGGAAAAACCATTCGATCAGAAGCGACTGCTCGATACCCTCAACGAATATTTAAAATAACCGCTGAAAACAATGAACCTGATTCTTGCTATTTTAGGACTGATTGCCTCGTTTTTCTTTGCCGGATCAGAAGCCGCTTATACCACCTTCAATAAGATCAGGGCGGATATCTGGCGTCATCAGAACAAACGTTTCCTTTCACCGCTTCTTCGCTTTATCGAAAAGCCGGAAAGGTTTTTCACGACCATTCTGATCGGAAACAACCTGGCCAATATCCTGTTTACCACCTTCACCACCGTTTTTTTGATGGCCTACATGAGCGAAACCGCAGCCTGGGCGTTGATTACCTTCATGGTTTTGTTTGCGGGAGAAATTTACCCCAAGACCCTGTTTCGTCATTTGGCCGATCGGATTATTCTGCCGGTTAGTCTGATCACTCAGCTTTTTTACTGGTTTTTCAATCCGGTCGTCGTGGCATTAAACTGGCTGATTGAAAAATTTCTGGGATTATTCAAGATTGAACATGAATCGATCGCCTTCTACTTTTCCCGTGAAGAAATGGAAATTCTGCTGCGCAGCACCAGAGATGAGAAAAGCGAGTTAGCGGAACGTAATAAGTACATTTCCAATGTGCTTGAGTTTTCGGAAGTGAAAGTGCGCGAGGCCATGACGCCGCGTACCGAAATCGTGGCCGCGGAAGACGATGCCAGCCCCGAAGCTATCCTGGACTTAATGATAAAAAGCGATAAGCAGCACGTGGTGATTTATCACGGCAATCTGGATAATGTGAAAGGGGTGGTGTTTGTTTATGATCTGCTTGAATTGCCGGAGCAAATCGAACCGGTCATTCACCCTCTGGAATACGTACCGGAAAACAAATCTTGCGCCGCTCTGTTAAAGGAGTTCCAGGAAAAGAATATTTCCGTAGCCCTGGTGATTGATGAATACGGCGGCACCGCCGGTCTGATCACCACGGATGACTTGATCGAAGAGGTTTTTGGCGATTTGTTTTATGAACAGACCGAACCACAGATGCGCGCCATGAACAAAAACACATGGCTGGTGGACGCCCGTTACGATCTGGACGAACTGGGGGAAAAGCTGCACATTGCCTTTCCGGAAGGGGATTACGACACCGTGGCCGGACTGGTTCTCTCACAGTTGGGACATATTCCCAAACCCAAAGAGGTGTTGCGGTTCAAAGATTTTCGAATCGAGGTGGTTAAGTCCACGCCAAAAAAGATTGAACAATTGAAGATTATTAAGGACATTAAGAGCAAGAGCTGAGTTCGGGGAAGCAGAGCACAGTAGTTATTCCCGACCTGATCGGGAATCCAGCCTGTGATCTTCGGGTGGGAATAGCTATTCCCCGTAGCCGCTCATCCGGATTCCCAGTCAAGCTGGGAATGACAAGGCCGGAAGGCCATACCCGTCATTTTATTCCGAGTGTTTCATATTTATGAAAGGGATTAAATCATGAAGTCAAGAATATTCTTATTGGTGCTGCTTGTTTTTACATTGGTCAGCGCGCAGGGCAATACATCCATTACGACACCGGCGGAGTATTTCGGTTTTCAGCCCGGTGCGGACCGGCAAATGTTTGATTACGAGAAATTAATTGCCTATTTAGAACAAATTGACGGTCAATCGGACAAGCTGAAAATGATCCGGATCGGGAAATCGCCCATGGGGCGCCCCATGTACCTGGCTTTTGTCTCTTCGCCGGCCAACCTGGCGCAACTGGATGCGCTTAAGGAAATCAACAGGCAGCTGGCGCTTAACCCCGACCTCAGCGCGGAAGAGCTGTCCCGAATGGTGCAGCAGGGCAAGGTGTTTATTCTGCTCACCATGTCCATGCACTCCAACGAGGTGGGTCCGTCTCAGGCCACGCCCTTAATCATCCACCAGTTAATTACTTCCACAGATGAACAACTCGCCGACTGGTTATCCCAGACCGTGCTGATGATTGTGCCCAGCCATAATCCCGATGGTATGGATATGGTGGTGAACCATTACCGCAAATATCTGGGTACCAAATACGAGGGTACCTCCATGCCCGGGGTGTACCACAAATATGTGGGGCACGATAACAACCGGGATTTTATCACTCTGTCGCAGGAAGACACACGCGCGATTGCCCGTATTTACAACCGCGAGTGGTTTCCGCAGGTTATGGTTGAGAAACATCAGATGGGCAGCCGCGGTCCGCGCTATTTTGTGCCCCCCATGCACGACCCCATTGCGGAAAATATCGACGCCCGCATCTGGAACTGGACCTGGGTGTTCGGATCGAACATGAGCAAAGACATGACCGGACAGGGTTTGGCCGGCGTATCCCAACACTACCTGTTCGACGATTACTGGCCGGGTTCTACCGAAACCTGTCTCTGGAAAAATGTCATTGGTTTACTGACCGAATGCGCCAGTTGCAAATATGCCACGCCCGTTTACGTGGAACCCACCGAGTTGAATGCGTATGGCAAAGGCCTTTCCGAATATAAGAAGAGCATCAATATGACGCTGCCCTGGCCAGGCGGCTGGTGGCGTTTGGCAGATATTGTACAATATGAACTGGTTTCTACGATTTCCATGCTGAAAACCGCGGCCCTGCACAAGGAGGAAATCCTGCGTCTGCGCAACAAGGTTTGCCGCGACGAAGTCACACGGGGCCGGGAAAAACCGCCTTATTATTACCTGTTGCCGCAAGCTCAAAAGGACCCTTCCGAACTGGTGGCGCTGGTGCGTTTGCTGGTTGAACACGGCGTGCAGGTATATCGGTTGAATCAGAATACGGTACTTGGGAATAAGAATTTTCACGCCGGGGATATTGTAGTGCCGCTGGCGCAGCCTTTTCGCGCCTTTGTCAAGGAAGTCATGGAAGCGCAGAAATTTCCGGTGCGCCATTACACGCCGGACGGTAAGATCATCCGGCCCTACGATATTACCACCTGGTCATTACCGCTGCACCGCGGACTGACCGCTGTGGAGATTAACCAGCCGCCGGATAAGCCGCTGTCCCTCTCACCGCTGGACAGTTCCTTTAATCTGGTGCAGACTGTCCCGGAGAACTACTGGGGCGTGGCGCTGAATGTGGATGTTAACGAGAGCTTTAAAATCGCGTTTTATGCCAGACAATTAGGTCTGAACGTAGTGCGCTTGAACAAGATCACCAATTTTGAGGGGCGGCAGGTGCCGGACGGCAGCTTTGTAATTCTGACCGAAAAAGCGCAAAAAAAGACGCTCGACAAACTTGAAAAAATGTTTACGGTGCAGCCTATTTTCTTAACCCAACCGGTGCCGATGGACGCCGCACCATTGCTTGTGCCCAGGATCGCTCTGGTGGAAACTTATTTCCACGATATGGACGCCGGCTGGACGCGCTTTATTCTTGACCGGTACCATATCCAGTTTACCGTGCTGCGTCCCGGCGATTTTGAAAAAACGGATTTTGCCAAAAAATTTGATGTGGTGGTTTTTCCGGACGCGCCCAAATCCATCCTGATGGAAGGGAAGTGGAAATCCAAAGACACCTACTACATCAGCGACTATCCGCCGGAATTCACCAAGGGCATCGGTAAAAAGGGATTTCAGAATTTGCTACGCTTCCTGAATGGCGGCGGGCATATTGTGGCCTGGGGACGATCGACCAATCTGTTCATTGGACCGCTGGGAATCATGAAAGGGAAGAAGACCGAAGAGACCTTTCAATTACCAGTAAACGATATTTCCAAAGACCTGGGCAAAGCCGGCCTGTACATTCCCGGCGCGTTGATCCGGATTAAACTGAAACAGCACCATCCGCTGACCCTGGGCATGCCCGATGATCTGGGTGTATTTTACCGCGGACGACCGGTGTTTACCACCTCCATTCCATCCTTTGATATGGACCGCCGGGTGATTGGCTGGTTTCCCGAAGGAAAGCTTTTGCTCAGCGGGTACGCCGAGAAAACGAAGAAACTGGAAAACAAAGCCGCACTGGTGTGGCTAAAGAAGGGTAAAGGGCAACTGGTTCTGTTTGCATTTAATCCCCAGTTCCGGGCCTCCACACAGGGCAGTTTTAAGCTGTTGTTTAATGCGCTGCTGCTGGAGTGAAAAATCAGAAGGAAAAAGAAATAAAAAATCCCGTTGGCAAACGAAATTTTGGGCGTTAAATTTTATATGTGACCCGATTATTCAAAAACAAATACCGCATTCCGTCGGCCCGTTTGCCGGTATGGGATTATTCCAATCCCGGGGCGTTTTTTGTCACCATCTGCACCAAATACCGCGTCTGTTGGTTTGGCACGGTGCGGAATGGGAAAATGCGGTTATCGGAAATCGGGGAAATTGTTTACAAGGAATGGTTAAAAACAGCCGAAATTCGACCATACGTAAAATTGGACGAATTCGTGGTGAGGCCAAATCATTTTCATGGGATTTTGATTATTACCGATAAACCCGTAGAGACGACCCGACGGGTCGTCTCTACGGGAACGTCGTCCAAAACCAAATCCGTTTTAAAACCCCGGTCGTTGGGATCCATTATCGGTCAATTCAAATCGGTTTGTACAAAACAAATTCGCCAAATGGGATATTCGCAATTCCAAGGGCAGGAACGTTTTCATGATCATATCATTCGGAACGAACGGGAATTTAATCACATTAAATATTACATCCGCAACAATCCCCAAAAATGGGTGGACGATCGGTTTCATTCCGAATGTTTCAGATGATCCGGGGAATCAATCCGATTATCCATTTTAGAAAAACCATTACGCAGGTGCATTCAGATCAAAAAAATCCGGCAAAGCCCGGTTGCTGGCCATGCCGGATGATGTGTTTCGATCGGTTGATTTCTAAATTACGCGATGGTGACCTCTTTTTCCAGGAAAACGTCTTGAATGGCGTTGAGCAGCTTCACGCCTTCTTCCATCGGTTTCTGGAAGGCTTTACGGCCGCTGATCAATCCCATACCGCCGGCCCGTTTGTTGATCACGGCCGTGCGTACGGCCTGCGCCAGGTCGCCGGAACCGATAGAAGCGCCGCCGGAGTTGATTAATCCCGCGCGTCCCATGTAGCAGTTGGCCACCTGATAACGGGTCAGATCGATGGGATGGTCGCTGGACAGTTTTTCGTACATGCTGGGATGGGTTTTGCCGAAATTCAACTTGGTAAATCCGCCGTTCAGTTCCGGTTGTTTCTGTTTAATAATATCCGCTTCGATGGTCACACCTAAATGGTTGGCCTGTCCGGTCAGGTCAGCGGCCAGGTGATAATCCTTGCCGTCATGCTTAAACGCGCCGTTGCGCAGATAAGCCCACAGCACGGTGACCAGCCCCAGATCGTGTGCGTAACGAAAGGCGTCGCTGATTTCCTGAATCTGACGGTTGGATTCAGGCGAACCAAAATAGATGGTAGCGCCCACGGCGACCGCGCCCATATTAAAGGCCTGATCCACTTGCGCGAATAAAATCTGGTCGTATTTCGTTGGATAGGTTAGCAATTCGTTATGGTTGAGTTTTACCAGGAAAGGAATTTTATGGGCGTATTTTCTTGAAACAGCCCCTAACACACCCAATGTGGACGCTACCGCATTACAGCCGCCTTCAATGGCCAGTTTCACGATGTTTTCCGGATCGAAATAATCCGGATTGGGTCCGAACGAAGCGCCGGCCGTATGCTCAATGCCCTGATCCACGGGCAGAATGGACAAATATCCAGTGCCGGAAAGACGGCCGGTGTTGAACATCCATTCCATATTGCGCATGACGTTATTGTTGCGGTCACTGGGCGCGACGATACGGTCCACAAAATCGGGACCTGGCAGATGCAGTCTCTCTTTGGGGATCGTGGTACATTTGTGATTTAAGAGAGAATCTGCGTCATCGCCTAATAGTTCGGCAATTTTATCGATGTTGTAGCTCATAAGCGGCCTCCTGAAGGTTTTATGATTTTTGCTTGCAATATAAATTGAAATCATACAAGTTTAACGCTCCAAACGGTAATTTGCAAGCAAGATTCCGGAAAAAGTGACCGCCATTTGGATGCAATTGCCGGGAAACAGCCACCTAGGAACAAAGGTTAAACTTTTTTGGTATTCAGACGATAAAGTAAGTTGAAAAGTATTTATAATTAAAGGGTTAACTTATGAATTTTAAAGTTGAAGATGCTGCTGACGGACGCGTTACGGTGATTTACATTCCGGAACGGTTGACGTCCGAAACCTCGGACGAGCTGAAACAAATCCTAAAAGAATTGGTTGAAGCAGGAAAATACAACATTGTTATGGATTTAACCAAAACAAAATACATGGATTCCAGCGGGTTGGGGGCTATTGTTTCCAAAATTGCTTCCGCCCGGTCAAAAAGGGGCGATATCCGACTGGCCAATCCGCGTAAATATGTGCTTGATTTGCTGGCATTGACCCACATCGATCAAATCATTAAAGTATTCAGTAACCTGAATGAGGCAGTGGACAGTTTTAAGGACAATGAATGAAAAAGATGACGCCCTTTGATCGCAGACGGTTTCATTACCTGCAACCGGACTACAAACGGCCAGTGTTTCAGGTACCGCAGCAGGTTACAAAGGATATTCAGGAAAAGTTAACCTATTTATATAAGGATAAATGCCGCCAGTTCTGCCTGGACGAGGTTCAACGGGTGATGAAGGTGTATTACGCCCATAAAACCCCGGAGATGATGGAATGGGAAAAGAGTTTCGATCCGGAGAACCGTTTCACAGAGCAGGATGTCATTCTGATCACTTACGGCGACCTGATCCGGGAAAGGGGCAGCAAGCCCCTGCACACCATGCGCAAGGTATTTTCGAATTATTTTTATGATGTTTTTAACACCATCCACATTCTGCCTTTTTTCCCTTATTCTTCCGACCGCGGGTTTGCCGTAATGGATTTTGAAGAAGTGGATCCACATCTGGGTACGTGGGATGATATACTCGAGCTTAAATCCGGTTTCAACTTAATGTTTGACGGCGTGTTTAACCACGTTTCTTCAAAAAGCCGCTGGTTCCAGGAATTTCTAAACCAGAATCCGGAATTCATCGATTTTTTTACGGTATTTTCCACGAAGAACGAACTCTCGCCGGACCAATTACGTCTGATTGTAAGACCCCGGACTTCCGAATTGCTCAGCGAATTTTACACTCTAAACGGCAAGCGGCTGGTATGGACGACTTTCAGCCCGGATCAGATCGATTTGAATTACCATAACCCGAAGGTGCTTTCCAAGATGGTGGAAATTCTTCTGACCTACGTGCGACGCGGTGCCGATATAATCCGCCTGGATGCGGTGACCTACCTTTGGGAAGAACTGGGAACGAGCTGTGTACATTTAACCCAAACCCATGCCATTATAAAATTGTTTCGTTCTATTTTGAATGCCGTGGCTCCGCATGTGGCTTTGATTACTGAAACAAACGTGCCGCACGAGGACAATATCCGTTATTTCGGCAACGGCTATGACGAGGCGCAGATGGTGTACAATTTTGCCCTCCCACCGCTGGTACTGCATGCTTTTCAGAATGAAAACAGCGCCTACCTGACGCGCTGGGCAGCCACACTGAAACAACCTTCCCGGCAGGCGACCTTCTTCAATTTTCTGGATTCCCACGACGGCATCGGCCTGATGGCTGTAAAGGATATTTTGCCACCGGAAGAAATCGAAATGATGGCCCTTAAAGTGCTGGAACATGGCGGATTTATCTCTTACAAAGAAGACGGCGATGGAACCGTCAGTCCGTACGAACTGAACATTACCTGGTTCAGCGCCATCAACAACGAAGATGCGCAGGAACCCATGGAACTACAAATAAAACGCTACATCGCCTCGCGCGCCATCGCTATGGTCATGATGGGTGTACCAGGCATTTATTTTCATGGATTTCTGGGTTCAAAAAACGACGCCGAACTGGTGCTGGAAGAAAGGCAAACCCGCAGTATCAACCGCAAAAATATTAAAAAGGAAGAATTGATTCAGTCGCTGGAAAATCCGAATTCCACCACCTATCACGTTACACGGCGCATGGCCCGTCTCCTTATAATCCCTTACCTCTGCCACTGACGCGGA
>CAZJNP010000093.1:0-9039 GCA_964547355.1 uncultured Calditrichaceae bacterium | reverse complement strand
ATAACTGGCCCCAACCCACCCTCCTCAAACTTTCCCGACCCCTAATTTTATTCGTATTTAATCTGGAGTCAACTTTAATTTAAGGTTTCCGGAATATTTTCTTTCTCCTTTTCCTGACCGTCATCGGGCTTCTGCCCACCCTCCTTATTCGTTTCTTCCTTGGGTTCTTCATCCTCTTCCACTTCGATCAGCATATCGTCGTATTCCGACATACCCGTACCGGCTGGAATGAGGTGCCCCATGATGACGTTTTCTTTCAGGCCGATCAATTCGTCTTCTTTACCGGCAATGGCCGCGTTGGTTAACACCTGCGTGGTCTCCTGGAAAGAAGCAGCGGAAATAAAGCTCTTGGTCGTTAAAGCCGCCTGGGTGATCCCCATTAAAATCGGCTTAAAACTGGCCGGCTGCGCTTTTTTGTATTTGGCTAATTTCTTCTTAGCCTTACGCAGGTCCTTGTTCACCATGTCAACCGTTTTCTTATCGGTGATCGAACCTTCGCTGAACAGGGAATCGCCGGGATCAGTAATCACGATCTTATTGGCAATCTGAGTGTTAGCTTCCACAAAATCGACTTTATGCACCCGGTCGCCAGGCAGGAAGCTGGTATCGCCAGGATCGTCAATCTGCACCTTTTGCAGCATCTGGCGCACAATCACACCGATGTGTTTATCGTTAATCTTCACACCCTGCAATCGATACACTTCCTGAATTTCATTTACCAGGTATTCCTGTACCCGTGCCGGACCTTTGATATTCAGAATATCTTCCGGAGCAATGGAACCATCGGTTAACCGTTCGCCTGCTTCGATAAAATCATTTTCGTGCACCAGAATGTGCATGCCATGGGGAACCTGATATTTTTTGGTTTCCGAATCAGATTCGATGATAATTTCCCGAACGCCGCGCTTGATGCCTCCGAACTTGACATAACCGTCAATTTCGCTGACAATGGCACGCGTTTTCGGCTGCCGTGCTTCAAACAGTTCCGCCACACGGGGCAAACCGCCGGTGATATCACGCGTTTTCCCGATTTCACGAGGAATCTTCACCAAAACATCGCCGGCATGTATTTTATCGCCGTCGCTCACCTGCAAAAAGGCTTTCACCGGGATGATATACTGCGCCGCCCGTTCGCCTTTTTTGTCCAAAATATAAATATGTGGATTCAGGTTCTTGTTTTTCGATTCCACAACCACACGCTGTTTACGACCGGTCTGCTCATCCAGCTCTTCGCGGAAGGTCTTACCTTCAATAATATCCTCGAATTCCACGGTACCATCTTTTTCGGATACAATTACCGAGGAATACGGATCCCACTGGAACAGCACGTCGCCGCGTTTCACTTCTTGATCATCTCCAATGGAAAGGATAGCACCGTAAGGAACATTGTAGGTGGCGATGGTGCGGTTGTCTTTATCCATTATTTCGATTTTACCGTTACGACCGACGACAACCAGTTCCTTGTTTTTGTTCTCGACGGAACGGATATTGGTGTATTTTGTTTTGCCATCCACCTTGGTTTCAATTTGCGACTCCGCAGCAATATGCGCTGCTGTACCACCGATATGGAAAGTACGCAGAGTTAACTGAGTACCCGGTTCACCGATACTCTGAGCGGCCATGACACCAACGGCCTCGCCCACATTCACCAATTCACCGGTAGCCAGGTTACGCCCGTAGCACAGGGCGCACAAACCGCGCTTAGCTTCGCAGGTTAATTCCGTGCGTACCCGCACCACCTGAACCGAAGACTGATTGATCTTTTCAGCGATGTCTTCGTCAATCAAAACGCCGCGCGGGGCAAGAACTTCATTGGTCATAGGATCAATAATATCCGCAGCCGTCACACGACCCAGTACACGGTCGGCCAAGGGTTCGATGATCTCCTCCCCTTCTTTCAGGTCGGTGATATCCTGTCCCAGAATGGTGCCGCAGTCATGCTCGGTGATGATAACATCCTGAGCCACATCCACCAAGCGGCGGGTCAAATAACCGGCGTCGGCTGTTTTCAAAGCGGTATCTGCCAAACCTTTACGGGCACCGTGCGTGGAAATAAAATATTCGATCACTGAAAGGCCTTCCAAAAAGTTGGCCGTAATCGGGTTCTCGATAATTTCACCAGTTTGTCCTTTTAAGGACTTCTGCGGTTTGGCCATCAAACCGCGCATACCGGCTAACTGTCGGATCTGTTCTTTACTGCCTCGGGCGCCGGAATCGGACATCATAAACAACGGATTAAATCCATCGCGATTGGTTTTTAATTTGGCGAACATGGTTTCGGCTACTTCAGCTGTGGCCCGGGTCCAAATATCGATAATCTTGTTATAGCGCTCACCGTCGGTAATAATACCGCGTTCGTACTGTTCGATGATTTCATCCACTTCTTTTTGCGCCATTTCCACCAGAATATGTTTTTCGCGCGGGATGACCACGTCCGATAAACTAATGGAAACACCGGATTTCATGGCATATTCAAAACCCAGATCTTTTAGGTTATCCAGAAATTCGGCGGTCACCTTATTGCCGGCCTTGCGGTAGCTCAACGAGATGATTTCCGAAATGGTTTTCTTGGAAAGCAGTTCGTTGACGAAACCGATTTCTTTAGGTACGATCTGGTTAAAGATTACCCGACCGGTGGTTGTTTCTACCAGCTCTTTACCCATTTTAACTTTTATGGGCGCGTGCAAAGCAACTTTGCCGTTATTATAAGCCACAATCACTTCTTCCATTGAGGCAAATACTTTACCTTCGCCCTTTTCACCGGGTTTCATCTTGGTCATGTAATAACATCCCAGAACGATGTCCTGACTGGGCACGGCAATCGGTTTGCCGCTGGAAGGCGATAAAATATTGTGGCTGGAAAGCATTAACAGTTTCGCCTCAGCCTGAGCTTCGTAAGAAAGCGGAATATGCACCGCCATCTGGTCACCGTCGAAGTCGGCGTTAAACGCGGCGCAAACCAACGGATGAATCCGAATGGCTTTACCTTCGATCAGTACCGGCTGGAAAGCCTGGATTCCCAAGCGATGAAGCGTCGGCGCGCGGTTTAACAATACCGGATGATCTTCGATGATCTCCTCGAGAATGTCCCACACTTCCGGGCCGCGGCGTTCCACCAGTTTCTTGGCGCTTTTTACCGTTTTTACGTAACGCCGTTCTACCAGTTTACGAATAATGAAAGGCTTGAACAGCTCAATGGCCATTTCCTTTGGCAGGCCGCATTCGTTTAGCTTAAGGGTCGGTCCAACCACGATCACCGAGCGTCCGGAATAGTCCACGCGTTTACCCAGCAAATTCTGACGGAAGCGCCCCTGTTTACCCTTCAACATATCGGAAAGCGATTTTAACGGCCGGTCGCCGTCGGAACGCATAGCCGAAGTTCTTTTCGAATTATCGAATAAAGAATCGACCGCTTCCTGCAACATGCGCTTTTCGTTACGCAAAATCACTTCAGGAGCTTTGATTTCGAGCAGCTTCTTTAAACGGTTGTTCCGAATGATGACCCGGCGGTACAGATCGTTCAAATCGCTGGTGGCAAACCGACCGCCCTCCAGCGGCACCAACGGGCGCAGTTCCGGCGGAATGACCGGGATTACGTCCAGAACCATCCACTCCGGCTTGTTGCGGTATTCGAGATTTTCTTCCTTAACACGGAATGCTTCGACTACTTTCAGCCGCTTAAGAGCCTCTGTCTTTTTCTGCTCCGAAGCGCTGGTTTTGATGATCTTGCGCAGCTCGATGGCCAGTTCTTCCACATCGATCATCTTGAGCAGATGACGAATAGCCTCGCCACCGATTTTAGCGATGAACTTGTTCGGATCGTCATCGGCTAAATCTTCGTTGAACTCGCCGTGCGCATCCAGCTGGTCGAAATACTCTTCTTCGTTAATCAGCTGCTTAAATTTCAGATTGCTTTTGCCCGGATTTATTACGATGTAATTCTCGTAATAAATAACTTTTTCCAGGTCTTTAGGGGACATATCCAGCAAGTAACCAATTTTTGAAGGCAGCGAACGGTAGAACCAGATATGCACCACCGGCACCGCCAGGCTGATATGGCCCATGCGTTCCCGGCGCACTTTTTTCTGGGTCACTTCCACGCCGCATCGGTCGCAGATAATACCCTTATAACGAATCCGTTTGTATTTACCGCAATGACATTCCCAGTCCTTGACCGGACCGAAAATCTTCTCACAGAACAAACCGTCTTTTTCTGGCTTGAACGAACGGTAATTTATGGTTTCGGGTTTGGTTACTTCGCCATATGACTGCTCAAGAATATCATTTGGCGAGGCCAAACCGATGATGATCTTTTTAAACCTGTTGGGTCCTCTCCTAAGATTCAAATCACCAACTCCTAACTTTGTTAAAATTCTGGCTAATGTTTAAATGGAATAAGCGACTTGGCGCTTATTCCATTCTGACCTTTAATCCCAGCCCCTGCAGTTCGCGGAGTAGTACATTGAATGACTCCGGAGTGCCGGGGTTTGGCAGGTTCTCTCCTTTTACAATAGCCTCATAAGTTTTGGAACGACCGGTTACATCGTCGCTTTTTACGGTTAGGATTTCCTGCAGGGTATAAGCCGCACCGTAAGCTTCCAGCGCCCAAACCTCCATTTCACCAAATCGCTGTCCACCGAACTGTGCTTTACCGCCCAGCGGCTGCTGGGTGATGAGCGAGTAAGGCCCAATGGAACGGGCATGGATTTTATCATCCACCAGGTGGGATAATTTGAGCATGTAAATATATCCGACCATGACTTCCTGATCGAATTTTTCACCGGTCATACCGTCATACAGACTCACTTTGCCGCTTTCCGGCAGGCCTGCCTTGCGCAGCTCTTCCAGAATATCCTCGTAACTGGCGCCGTCGAATACGTGGGTGGCATAATACTTACCAAGCTTGTAACCGGCCCAACCCAGGGACGTTTCGAAAATTTGTCCCAGGTTCATTCGGGAAGGCACGCCCAGAGGATTTAAAATAATATCCACCGGCGTTCCGTCTTCGAGGAACGGCATATCTTCCATCGGGACGATTCTGGACACCACGCCCTTATTGCCGTGGCGGCCGGCCATTTTATCGCCAACGGAAAGCTTGCGCTTTTCGGCAACATAGACTTTTGCCAATTGTACGATTCCCGGCGGCAGTTCATCCCCGACGGTAATTTTGTGTTTTTCGCGTTTTAACTCGTTCTCAATATCCTGAAGCACCTTGCGATAGTCGGAGTACAATTCGCGGATAAACGTATTTTTCGGATCTTCTTCGAACCAGGTCGAATTGATGTCCAGATGCTTTACGTCAACCTTGGCAAACGTTTTATCCGTTATCTGGGTACCGGCTTTAACCGCGACCTTACCATCCACATATCGGATGCCCACGGTTTTCATTCCGGCAAAATGCTCGCTCAGGTTTTCCGCCAGCTTCTTTTCCACATTGCTGCGCTGCCGCTCGGCTTTAAGCTCCAGTTCTTCGATAATCTTCTTTTCTTCCTTGCGGTTGATGCCTTCTTTTTTCTTCCGGGAGAATAACCGGGAACTAATTACAATCCCTTTCATTCCGGGAGGCGCCTTTAAGGAAGCGTCTTTCACGTCGCCGGCTTTGCTGCCAAAAATGGCTTTTAACAGCTTTTCTTCCGGAGTGGGATCGGTTTCACCCTTTGGCGTCACCTTTCCGATAATAATATCTCCGGCTTCCACTTCCGCGCCAACGCGAATAATTCCGTTTTCGTCCAGGTCTTTGGTCGCTTCTTCGCTGACGTTGGGAATTTCGCGGGTCAGTTCTTCCTCACCGCGCTTGGTGTCCCGTACCTGTAACTCGAATTCATGTACATGAATGGAAGTATATACATCGTCGCGAACAATGCGATCACTGATAATGATGGCGTCCTCAAAATTGTAACCCATCCAGGGCATAAAGGCCACCAGCACGTTTCTTCCCAGAGCAAGTTCGCCTCGTTCCGTGGCGCAGCCATCTGCAAGGATATCGCCTTTCTTGACTTTTTGCCCTTTCACCACCATTGGACGCTGATTGATGGTGGTATCCTGGTTGGTGCGCCGGAACTTCAACAGTTCGTAAACGTCATGTTCTTTTTGTTCCAGCAACCGTTCCTTACCGGTAGTGGCTTTTTGGACGCGGTCAAGCTTGACTACAATTTTATTAGAGTCCACATACTCCACCACGCCGTCGTTACGGGCGATCACCAACGTGCCGGAATCTTCTGCTACTTTGCGCTCCATACCGGTGCCCACAATCGGCGCTTCCGGTTCTAACAACGGCACCGCCTGGCGCTGCATGTTCGAACCCATCAAAGCACGGTTGGCGTCGTCGTGTTCCAGGAAAGGAATCAACGAAGCCGCCGGAGAAACGATCTGGTTGGTGGCCACATCCATATAATCCACATCTTCCGGATGCACTACCGGAAAATCGCCTTTTAACCGGGCTTTAACGCGGTCGTTTTTAAATTTTCCTTTTTCGTCCAGCGGCGCATTAATCTGCGCGATGGTAAAGTTATCTTCTTCTGTGGCAGATAAGTATTCGATTTTATCCGTTACCACGCCGTTTTCCACCTTACGGTAGGGCGTTTCGATGAATCCGAAATCATTGATTCTGGCGTGTACGCACAGAGATGAGATCAAACCAATATTCGGCCCTTCCGGAGTTTCGATGGGACACAAGCGTCCGTAATGGGTATAGTGCACGTCGCGTACTTCGAAACCGGCCCGTTCCCTTGTCAATCCGCCCGGACCCAGCGCCGAAAGGCGTCGCTTATGGGTCATCTCCGAAAGCGGGTTGGTCTGATCCATAAACTGGGAAAGCTGGGAGGTGCCGAAAAACGTGTTAATCACCGATGAGATCGTTCTTGCGTTTACCAGATCCTGGGGAGTTAACTTGTCGGAATCACCAATGTTCATGCGCTCTTTAATAGTACGCGCCATGCGCGACAATCCGACGCTGAACTGGGCGGCCAACTGCTCGCCAACGGTGCGCACACGCCGATTCCCCAGATGATCAATATCATCGGTCTGGTTGACGCCTGCATGCAAGCCGAGTAAGTAGTCGATAATCGCGACAATGTCTTCCTGCGTCAACACCGTAACATCGTAAGGGATGCCCAGGTTCAACTTTTTATTGATGCGATACCGGCCAACTTCGCCCAGATCGTAGCGTTTTTCATTAAAGAACATGCGCTCGATCAATGCCCGCGCCGTATCTGTATCGGGCGGCTCGCCGGAACGCAACTGCCGGTAGATGGCCTCGATGGACTGCTCTTCCGTGCGGGTGACGTCCTTTTTAAGCGTATTCACGATCACATTCGGCTGATTGGGATCACCCTTCTTTACCACTTTCAGCTTTTTGATGCCCAGCTTCAGGCATTCGTCGAGCAATTCCGCCGTGACCTCTTTTCCCAACTCCGCCACCACTTCACCGGTCGAGGCATCTACCGCATCCGCGGCCAGCATTCTGCCGGTAAGTTCCGGGAAATTAGGAAGCTGAACCTCTACTTCTTCCGTCATATTAAAGAGGTCCAGAATCATTTCATCGTTGGAAAAGCCGATGGCTCTTAATAGCATAGTAACCGGAAACTTCTTTTTCCGGTCTATATAAACATACATGACATCATTCACATCCGTGGTAAACTCCACCCAGGAGCCGCGGAAAGGAATGATGCGCGCCGAATAGAGCGGTGCTCCGTTCGGATGCTGTGTTTCAGAAAAAAATACACCGGGCGAACGGTGCAGCTGACTCACCACCACACGTTCGGCCCCATTGATAATAAACGTACCACGATCGGTCATATAGGGCACATTGCCCAGATAGACATCCTGCTCGATGAACTCGGTAAAATTATCCGTTTCGCCGGTAACGTCCTTAATCGCCAGACGCATCTTAGCCTTAATAGGCACAGCAAAGCTTACGCCCCGTTCCTGACATTCCATCACATCGTATTTCGGCTTGTCGATGTAATACTCGACAAACTGCAATTCGTAATTGCCTGCGCTGTCAGAAATAGGGAAAAGGCTGTTAAAAACAGCCTGTAAACCCTGATTTTTTCTCTGGTCTGGCGGAACCTTAGCCTGTAAAAAAGACTCGTAAGAACTTAACTGGACTTCCAGCAAATTAGGGTAATCGATGACCTGCGCGATACGATTAAATGAATGACGGTCAATAGGTTTTTTACCCTTCAAAGGTACCACCTCTTATGTTTAATCGTTCGTTAAAAATTATTTTAATTCGACGATACCGCCGACTTCTTCGATCTGTTTCTTGATGTCTTCGGCTTCGGCTTTAGAAATACCTTCTTTCACCGCTTTCGGTGCACTGTCAACTAATTCCTTTGCCTCTTTCAATCCCAGACCGGTAATTGCACGAACGACTTTAATAACCTGAATCTTTTTATCTCCAGGTGACGTCAAGACAACATCAAATTCTGTTTTTTCTTCGGCGGCAGCTTCACCAGCACCACCGGCAGCGGCCGGACCTGCGGCAACTGCTACAGGAGCAGCGGCGGTAACGCCAAACTTATCTTCGATATCTTTAATAAGTTCAGAAATCTCCAACATCGTTGCCTTTTCCAAATAAGCAAGGACATCTTCTTTAGTCAGATCTGCCATTTTTAACCTCCAAATATTGGGTAAGATTTATTGTATTCGATTTTAACTGTTTTTTGCTTCTTTCAAAGCATCTAAAGTTCTAACAAATTTTTGCATGGTTGCCTGCAATGTTCCGGCAAGCTTGGTCATCGGTGACTGCAGCATGCCGACCAACTGCGAAAGCAAAACTTCCCGCGACGGCAGGTCGGCCAGTTTCTTTGCCTCTTCCTGCCCGAAAACCCTTCCTTCGAAAAGCGCGGCTTTCAGCTTCAGAAATTCCTTTTTCTTATTAAATTCTTTAATAATCTGCGCAGGAACCACCGGATCGTCATAGCCGATCACAAACGAAGTTACGCCTTTCAGATATGGATCCAAATCATCGATCCCCGCTTCGTTTAAAGAGCGTTTAGCTAAGCGGTTTTTTAACACCTTATATTCCACATTGGC
>CAZJNP010000092.1:0-9080 GCA_964547355.1 uncultured Calditrichaceae bacterium | reverse complement strand
AATTACAATAGTTAAAATTCCATACAAAGGGGCGAACGTTGTGATTTCAGTTTTCTGTTTGTAAAATACTGAAACAGGGTTACAAATTAAGTTTTTGCTCAAAATTTACCCGCCAACCACCCATGAAATTCTTTGTGTCTTACGATTTTTGATTTAACTTTCTTTTGTTAAAAGACGGCACAATACACGCACAGGTTGTTATCCATGACTCCAATCAAAATTGCCCTGCTTACCTCCTGGCCGATGGATGTGCGCATCGGTTCCGGTGTGGTGCGTATGGTGCAGGGAATGCATCAGGGGCTGCAACAGATTGGTGCGCAGGTACGGCTTTACCATCCCCAATTCGAGCCGCACTCCTATCTTAATCTTGCCAATCACCGGCTGCGTTTTAACCGCCGCATGGCCAGGGTTTCGTTTGACGATTTTCAGGTGATCCTGGGTTTTGACTTTGACGGATACGCGCTCGATCCCAAATATCACGACCGGTATTTCGTATTTAACGGCGGGATTTTAGCCGATTTGATTCGGTTTGAGCCAAAAAAAATACAAGCGATTCTCAAACATCTTTCCCGGCGGGAGCGGCAAGCCATGCGGAACGCCCGGGCCGTTTTTGCGCCTTCCCGTTATACCGCCCAAAAAATCAACGCATTGTACCAGATCCCAAAAGAAAAAATCCGTACCGTACCGCTGGGATTGAATCGGGAGATCCGGTCAGCATTGCTCGGCGAAAACTCCCCAAAAAACCCTAAGGAAATTCTTTGCGTGGCCAAACAATATCCCCGCAAAGGCATCGGGGATTTGATTCGTGCCTTTGCCGTTGTCCGTAAGGCGTTACCGCAGTCCAGGTTGCGCATCGTAGGGGATGGCCCTGCGGCCGGCGAAAACCGCACGCTGGCGCGGCAACTGGGATTAGGTCGTTCCGTCGTGTTTGAGGGAGACGTGCGCGAAACCAGCCGTTTACTGGGCTTTTACCGCCGGGCTGGAGTTTTTTGCCTGCCCAGTTATCACGAAACCTTCGGGCTGGTATTTCTGGAAGCCATGGCGCATCGTCTGCCGATTGTGGCTTATGCCGGCACGGCCATTCCGGAAGTCGTGCCGGAAGAGGCTGCAGAGCTTTGTCCGCCCGGGGAAGTTTCGTGTTTGGCGCGGCGATTGATCCTTCTGTTGACCGACACGCAGCGCGCGGGAAAATGCGCCGCCGCCGGATTCCAATGGGTGCAAAAGTTCACCTGGTCCCGGACCGCAACCATGCTGCTCGATCATTGCCAGGCCGTATTGAATCAGTAAACGGTTTTACGCTACCGATGGTTTTGCTGATGTTATTTTTTCGATGCAGGTTTTGGAGCTGTTCAATCCTTTTTAAACATAGTTAACAAGTGGTACTTCACCTTGTTAATCCAGTCATAAAAAAAATTTTTTAGTTGCAGCTTCTTCCGATGCGGGAATTTTTTGACCGAAATGTGCTTTTGTAGTGAAAAATTGGTTTTTTTATTAAATTGCGAACTGAAGGGAATGCGGAGATTGCGTTAACTCTGATATTTTCCTTCGAAATGTAACAGGCACAAGGGCGAACAAATGCAGGTAACCATTTCCAGAAGATTTGATTTTAGCGCCAGCCACCGTTATTACCGGGAAGACTGGAGCGAAGACAAGAATAAAGAAGTATTCGGGCTGTGCACCAGTCCTTACGGACACGGACATAATTACGAATTGCATGTCACCATTCGCGGCGCGATTGATCCGCAAACAGGCATGATCATCAATCTTTCCCAATTAAAGCGGTTGGTAAACGAAATTCTGCAACAATTTGATCATAAATTTCTCAATCTGGATACGCCATATTTTAAGAATAAAGTACCAACCACAGAAAACATTGCCGTTACCCTGTTTGGATTGATCCGGGACAAGTTGCAATCGTTACCCGATTTACATTTGCAGCGCTTGCGGTTGTACGAGCGCGACGATCTGTACGCTGATGTGTGGGAGGATGACGAATCATGCTGAAGGTGAGTTTTAGCCGGATTTATCAATTCAGCGCCGCTCATCGTTTGCATTCGCCTTACCTGAGCGAGGAAGAAAACCGAAAGATTTACGATAAATGCAATAATCTTTACGGGCACGGCCACAACTATTATCTGGAAGTGACGGTTTGGGGTACGCCCGATTCTGAGACGGGTATGGTGTACTCCCTGGAGCACATGGACTTCCAGGTTGGAGAGGTACTGAATCAATTGGAGCATAAACACCTGAATAACGAAATTCCGTATTTTAAAGAAAATCCCACCACCGGGGAAGTAATCGTACAATACTTGTGGCAGGAACTGATAAAAAAGATTCCCGAAGAAAAACTGTACCATTTGAAGCTTTGGGAAACAAAAAACAACTTTTTCGAAATCGGAAAGGAGATATAGATTATGGAAAGTATGGAAGCGGCAGTTCGAACGATTCTGAAGGAGATCGGCGAAGACCCGGATCGACAGGGGTTGCAGCGCACACCGTTCCGGGTAGCCAAAATGTACCGCGAAGTGACCAGAGGGTACCATAAAGACCCGGTAAAATTGATCAATGACGCGATTTATGACGTAGATTACGATGAGATGGTTGTCGTGGCAAATATCGAGTATTACAGCCTGTGCGAACATCATATGCTGCCCTTCTTCGGGGTGGCTCATGTGGGATACATCCCGAAGGGTAAAGTGGTCGGTTTAAGTAAAATTCCGCGTATTGTGGATATGTTTGCCCGCCGGCTGCAGATTCAGGAAAATATGACCCTGCAAATCGCTAATCTGCTGTATGACAGTCTGGAGCCGGACGGCGTGGGGGTGGTGGTGGAAGGTCAGCACATGTGCATGATGATGCGCGGGGTGCAAAAGGACAAGGCCAAAATGATTACTTCCGCTATGCTGGGGTCTTTTAAAGACGACGAAAAAACCAGAAATGAATTTTTAAGCCTGATAAGGAGTCAACGTGTCAACGCGTCCTTCTAAACTGGCGCTGGTCACCGGTGCCAGTACGGGCATTGGCGCCGCCATTGCCAAAGACCTGGCGGAAAGCGGTTTTGCCGTGCTGCTGGTAGCCCGCAGTACTGCAGCGCTGGCAGAAGTGGCCGGCTATATTCAGGCAGAAGGCGGAAACGCATTTGCCGTAGCGGCAGATTTAACGCATCCGGAAGCGGCGGAGGATATCGTACGCGCCGTTCGCGAAACCAATCTCGAACTGCGGGTGGTGATTCATAACGCTGGAATAGCCAAAGTGGGAACGGTAAGCGCCATGCCGCAGGAGGAGTGGGAAGCGGTGCTTAAGCTAAACCTGACCGCTCCGTTCAGGATCACTCAAAAACTGCTTCCGCTGATGAAGCAGGGCAGTCAAATCATATTTATCAACTCCATAGGCGGTAAGCAGGCCTTCCCGGAGTGGGGCGCCTATTGCGCATCCAAATTCGGACTTAGGGCTTTTGCGGATAGTTTACGGCAGGAAGTCAGGGAGCGGGGCATTCGGGTAACCAGCATCTTTCCCGGCGCGGTGGATACGCCCCTGCACGACCACCAGCCGTATCAGTGGCCGCGTGCAAAAATGATGCGGCCGGCCAATGTAGCTACAGCCGTGCGCTACTGCGTCCAGCAACCGCCTGATGTATCCATTAACGAAATCGAGCTGGAAAGCGTTGCCGGAAGGTTTTAGGTCGTCGATTGTTCTGCAAAATGACGTCCGCCCTAATGAAAATTGCAGAATTTCCGACAAGTAGATATATTCGGTTGTGAAGAATACAGATGAAAACAAACCAAAATAACTGGATTCTTCAAAAAAGATTCATAAAGTTTTTGAGAAAATGATTTAATCAGGGAGCCTGCCATGAAACATAGATTGCTCGTACTGACCGGTGGTGGAGATTGCCCCGGCTTAAATGCCGTTATTCGCGCGATTGTGAAACGTTCCTCCAAAGAGCGGGATTGGGAGATTTTAGGCAGCTATCAGGCCTTTAACGGCGTATTACGCGACCCCATGGAGCTCATCGTCCTGGATGAAAAAAAAGTATCCGGGATTCACGTCAAGGGTGGCACGATTATCGGAACCACCAACAAGGGGGGCCCGTTCACTTGGCCGGTGCGCAATCAAGACGGCACCTGGACTACGGTCGATCGCTCCGACGAACTGATCCGGCGGCTGCAATACCAGGGCATCGAAGCCGTGATTAATATTGGCGGAGACGGTTCTCAGCGTATTTCTTTAGGTTTGTATGAGAAAGGATTGAATATCATCGGTGTTCCCAAAACCATAGACAACGACCTGGCCGGTACGGATTTTACGTTCGGATTCCAGACGGCGGTGGAAATTGCCACGGATGCTGTAGATAAGCTGGTGACTACCGCCGAAAGCCACAACCGCATTTTTATTCTGGAAGTCATGGGACGGGACGCTGGCTGGATCGCGCTCCATTCGGCGGTGGCCGGAGGCGCGGAAGTGTGTCTGATTCCGGAAATTCCGTATCGGGTGGACAAAGTCATCGAACGCATTCATCAACGGATTGTGAACGACCGCGGATTTCTTATTATCGTGATTGCGGAGGGCGCCAAACCCGTGGGCGGCGATGTGGTCGCCGAGGAACTGGACGAAGTGGGTTACCAGCACAAACATTTGGGCGGGTCGGCCTCACGATTGAAAAAGGAATTGAAAGACGCCGGTTGCGAACACGATATCCGGGTAACGATCCTTGGCCATTTACAGCGGGGCGGCATTCCGTTTGCTTATGACCGCATCTTAGCGACGCAGTTCGGCGTTAAAGCTTTCGAAATGGTTCTGGCGGGCGATTTCGGCAAGATGGTTTCGTACAAACATCCCCGTATTATTTCGGTTCCTATTAAGGATGCCATTTCCGTTTATAACCGCGTGGAACCGGATGATCAACTGCTGCACACCGCCCGGGGCATCGGCATTTGCATGGGAGATTAAACACGGGCATCGGGTTCCGAAGAATGGATGCGTAATTCCGGCCCCTTCATTTTCAGCAGGTCTTTTGTGGCGCAATGAAGAATGCTTTTGGCCGCGGCCAATCCGGTGGCAGTCGCTCCGGCGATACCGTGGCTCAAGGTGCTGGCTCCAGTCATGTACAGCCCTTCGATTTCGGTTTTAACCGGAAAGGAGCCCGGTCCCACCTGATCCGGGGTTTTAGCCGTACCGTACAAATTGCCAAACGTGCTGTTAATAAAATGCTCGTTGGTGAGCGGCGTTGCCAGGTCCCAGAAAACCACGTGTTTGCTCAATCCCTCCACGCGCCGGTCCAGCGCATTAAACATGCGCGCGGCCAGTTTTTCTTTTAATTTTTGGTAATCTTCCGAGCGGGCGCCGGTCGTTTCACCGGCCCATTTTTTAAACCCCTCATAGCTGACAAAGGAAAACGCTTCGCAGGTGTGGTGGCCTTGTCGCATCTTTGTCGGGTCTTTTAACGTGGTCACGGTCAGAAACAGGGCTGGCGGATGTTCGCTTTTAAGCAGGTGATCGGTTTGCCCCAGGCGGTACAGACCGTCCACATCCTCCGTATCGTAGAACCAGAAATTACCGGAATCCAGTCCGGCGGCTCGCAAATCCATGTCCACGGCAAAAAACAAGCTGATTGAGGAAACCGAATATTTAATTCGTTCCAGTTTGCGCCTTAGCTTTCGGCTTAGCAATTCCCGTCCCACCAACCGGTCAAAAGTGATGCCCGGATCGGCATTGCTGACGACCTGCCCGGCACGAATTTCCGTTCCGTCTTTTAAGCGTACGCCCAGCGCGCGTCCGTTCTCCACCAGAATTTTTTGCACTGGCGCGCCCAAACGGATTTCGCCACCGGCGCGTTTTAAGGCCCGTACAAAGGCGCGTGGAATGGCAAATCCTCCACCCTTGGGGTACCAGGCCCCGTTCAGGTAGTGATAGGTAATTCCGGCGTGCATGAATACCGAAGCCTGTGATGGGGGTAAGCCGTGGTCTCCGGCCTGCCCCGATAAAATTCCTTTAAGCACTGGATCGGTAAGGTATGCGTCCAGCAAATCCTGCCCGGTGCGGCGCAGCCATTTGAGCACCAAGGCCATTTTACCGGCCGACTTCACCGCCTGTATCGGGCTGTTGATTTTTCCGAGCGCGTCTATGTTCTGCATCAAACGTACCAGGGTTTCGAAATATCCGTCGATTCCGGCAGCCTGGTCGGGAAACCGTTCTTTCAGGCGTCGAATCAGGTTTTCCTTTCCTTTTGGGTAGTCAAACCTTTCCTGCCCCAGGAAGATATGGTCGTAACCGTCGGGATTAAGCTCATAAAACTCCAGGTCCCGGGAAACGCCCAGGCCTTCGTAAATCCGGCGTAAATGACCGCCCGGTTCCAGTGTGCCGATGTAATGCACGCCGGGACTAAAGCGGTAACCGTTCAGGGTAAAGGATTGCGTCCAGCCACCCGGCGCTGTATGCTGTTCGCACACCAGCACTTTTTTACCGGCCTGAGCCAGAGCCACGGCAGCAGTTAATCCGCCGGCGCCCGATCCGATTACAATAACGTCGTAATCCAATGACATGGTTTATTCCCCTCTGTATGGTATCCGGATAAATAGACGTTGCGCCTGTCGAAACCGAAAGGATCGCTTTTGAAAAAAGCGGAGATAATTCTCTCCGCTTCTTCCTTACCTGGTTTAAAAAATTTCAAAGCGAAATAAAAACCGCTGGTTTACCGAATGGTTTAGGCTTCCCGGAATTTGAAAGACAAACTCAGCTTGGCGCGAAAGGCCACTACTTTACCGTCTTCGATTTTGACATCCTGAGAAACCACTTCGGCGACGCGTAAATCTTCCAGCGAGTGGCTGGCTCTTTCTACAGCCTGTTTGGCGGCGTCTTCCCAGGAAACCTCGCTGGTACCGATGACTTCAATGACTTTGTAAACGGACATGATACTTCCTCCCTTTATTTGGTGAATACGAATGGACCATTTTAGATCAAAGAAGAAAATCCGTTTTCTAATCTGTGCCGATACCTGATGCGGACGAAATAAAAGCCTGGTATAGTCGTTATCGGTTGCTTAAAAATTCCGTTTTCCGAACACTTGGTCTGCTAATGGAAAGATACGCCGATTTTTCTTGAAATTCTACATTAATTTTAAAAGTTATGACTAAAAACCTGAGGATGTTTTTTTTTGAATAGAGTTGTGAGTAGTGAATCGTATTGCTAAACCTTTTTGAGTGGGTGATATAAAGGTATAAGTTGATATGTTCTAAATTACCTCTTATACCTCATTTCTTCATTCTCCTGTACCCTTATTCTCCTTCAACTCCGGGAAGAGATTTTGCGCCTCCTTAAATGCCTCTTTTTTCCCGAGATCAATCCAGCGAAAATCATCCGCCGGGAAAGCCCGGATCGTTTGATTTTCCGAGGCCATGCTCAGATAGGAGTCGATGATCGAGAAGTTGTCTTCTGGCGGCAGAAAGTCAAAAATTTCCGGGGAGAGTATATGAATGCCCATAAACGAGAAAGGCTTTGGTGAGCGACCGCAGGCGCGCACGATTTTTTCCTGCCGTTTATTGACAGAGCGCCACCCGCATAAGCGATTGTTTTCATCGAACAGAAGATAACGCGATGTGTTCCGTTTACGAACGGCTAAGGTGGCCAGTGCGTCGCTCTCTTCATGAGCGGAAAGCATTTGGCGAAAATCCACATCGCTCAGCACGTCCACGTTGTGTACGATGAACGGACGGCCGTCGTTGAAAAACCAGGCCGCCTTTTTGAGGCCGCCGCCGGTATTGAGCAGGTGTTTTTCACGGGAAAATTCGATCCGAATGCCAAAGGCCTGATGGCGGACGACAAAATCGATGATCTGCTGACTGTGATGGTGCACGTTAATGATGATTTCGGTTACATCGAATTGCTTTAGACGTTCGATGACCAGTTGGAGCAGAGGAGTGCCATTAAGTTCTATCAAAGCCTTGGGAATGGTGTCGGTCAGGGGGCGCAGGCGCGTACCCAACCCGGCGGCAAAAATCATCGCTTTCATGCAGGTTCGTCGCTTCTTTGGCTAAAAAGTTAAGGTCTTCATTCGCTTGTCAGAACGGGAATGATGGAACGTTTATTTTAATTCCTGTTCCCTATGGCGCACCTCCACATCCACGTCAAATGCGGATTTGAGGTGCTCGGCCAGTTTGTTTGCACAGTACACGGATCGGTGCTGACCGCCGGTACAGCCAAAGGCCACCATCAGATCGGTAAAATTACGTTTTTGATAGCTGCGTACCGCCTGATTCACAATCTCTTTTACGTGTTCGAGGAACTTACCCACCTCGTCTTCTTTTTCAAGAAACCGGATCACTTCTTCGTCTTCGCCGGTGAACGGTTTGTACTTTTCGTATCTGCCGGGGTTTGGCAGCAGGCGGCAGTCAAAAACAAAGCCGCCGCCGTGGCCTTTTTCGTCCACCGGGATGCCGCGCCGGTAGGAGAAGCTCTGAATGCGCACTGTCAAACGCAAATGCACATCGCCCATTTGCCGTAAAAAGGTGGAGCGCACAAGGTTGATCCAGGCCTGGGTTAAGGCCGGCAGTTCCACCGGCAGCTCGGCATGATGCAGCAGCCATTCCAGATTTTGAATGGCGTAAGGTACGCTTTTCAGAAAATGTTCCTTACGTTCGTAGAATCCACGAAAACCATACGCGCCCAGCGCCTGCATGATGCGGATAAAGACGTAGCCATAGTAGTATTGCAAAAACCGTTCTCTGTCCACCGGGAAAAAGGTGTTTAGTTTTTCAAGATAGTGTTCCAGGAGTTGTTCGCGGATTTCTTGGGGAATGTCCGCTTTAGCGTCGTATAACAGCGAGGCCAGGTCGTATTGCAGGGCGCCTTTTCTTCCGCCCTGATAGTCGATGAAATAAGGCGCGCCGTTCACAATCATGATATTACGGGATTGAAAATCGCGGTACAGAAAGAAATCCCGCTCCGTGGACAGCAGAAAATCGATAAAAGCTTGAAAATCATCTTCAAGCTGCTGCTCGTTAAAAGGGATCTTGGCCAGTTTAAGAAAATAATATTTGAAATAATTTAAATCCCACAACATGGACTGGCGGTCAAAACTTTTT
>CAZJNP010000091.1:0-9190 GCA_964547355.1 uncultured Calditrichaceae bacterium | reverse complement strand
ATGCAATCCCGATCCACAATACTGGGCCAAACCAAATAATCATCAGTAAAGGATTGTTTGCCAGATCTATCATCACATTGATCAATTCTGTATTTGGCGGATTGTTTCTCGGCAACCATTGCATCAGCGTTGCTCTTTCGGCAAAAAACATGGCAAAATAAATGACTGTCAGTCCGCCCCCTGCTAAAACGCTCCCATACCAGGTTCCTTTTCCTGAATTGAAAGTTGCTTTAAAGCTTTCATTTAATAGGTATTTATTCAAAAGAAGAATCAAGACAATGCTTCCGCCGCCGAACAATAAGGGATAGACAATCATATCCGTTGTGCTGAAATTTTCAGTTTGGGTTAACCGATACCATATCATAATTAGATTAATCGGCAGTATGGCAATACTTATAGCCAGAATGTTTTTGACTATCCTATTATTCATTTTTATATCCTTATCAAATGCTTTATAGAAAAAAAAAGAGGGTTTACTATTACGGCTCTTGGTTGTTTTCTACCAAACCGGGAATATGTTTCAGAGTTTAACCAATAATAAAAATATCATATTAAATGAATATAAGATGCAATTAATATTAATTTTAATTGATTATGTCCTTAAGTCAGTAAAATGGTCTTTAACATATTAATATTCATTTACATATCAAAACACAGGTTTTATATTAAGTGTACGTAAGTACATTTAATGCGGGAGTGTTTTGATGGATTTTGATCCTATTAATTTTCAAAAAAAGCTCTCTACCGAACGACGAAGTCACGACTTTCTGTTTAAACAAAGGTAGCCCGGTGGGTTTGATTGTCCCAGATGTTAGTATAAATACGATTCGGTTGTATTGAAGAGAAAACGATATGTTTATTAACCTGATTAGAGCCTGTGCAAACACTCAAACGATTACTTCTGCTGAGCTAGAGACATAATCAGTTTAATTTTATATATATCATTCTCTTCGCCCGCGCAAGAGAAACCGCTGTAATTTAAAAGACAAAACCAATAACCAGGTTATTAGACTTAAAAGTTATTTTGCGCTATCCTGATTCCATTTTTACGGTGAAAGTAGACTCCTTTATTTGCAGTCAAAACACCCTACTTCAACATTGTCATCTTTTTCAAACTTACCTGTTGACCGGTATCCAGAACATAAATATAAACACCGCTGCTTACCGCATGTCCCAGGCGATCGCGACCATCCCATTGTATCTGATGAGCCCCGGATTGCTGTACACCTTGAACCAGATCCGTCACCAGTTTTCCAAGGATATCGTAAACGGATAAACGGACAAAACCCGGTTGTGCTATCGAGTAACGGATTAATGTCACCCCGTTAAACGGATTCGGGTAGTTGTCTAATAAATTAAATGATTTACCAAAGTGCGACTGATCTTCCAGCATTAGAGGGGTTGAATCATTCGCTTCAACCACATACGGCTCAACAATGCTGCCTAGAGCAGATTCGGATTCAAAAGAAAACGTATTTGTACTGTTTACTACCTGATCGCTTTCCGCCAGATAGCAACGCAGTGAAATGGTTTCGTTGGCAGTGTTGCTGTAAACCATCAAAAAGAATAATTGATTACCGTTAACCTCTGTGGTCTTTGCCACACCCCGGCATTCATCGCCGACGAATGCGGCGATGACATTATCGGGATCGTTGCTTGGCAATTGATTGACGTACAGGCGCGCAGTTACTGTCATAAAATACTCATAGTCACTGGGCTTCACAGACCATTCCTGCGGAGAACCGGCAAAGAGCGGTTCTCCGGGAAATGTGCAAAATGAAAACAGCATTACTAAAGCTAAGAGTAATTTCATTTTTTACCTCAGAAGAATCATTTTGTTGGTATGGTTAAATTGTTTACTGCCATCGAGGCTGCGGGCGCGCATCACAACAAAATAAATGCCGGATGATACCTGCTGCCCGTGGATATTTCGCGAATTCCATTGAATGAACTGATAACCGGGTTGCACTTTTTCCGACACCAGTGTGGCCACTTTCTGCCCTAACAGATTATACACTTCAATATGAACCTCCGAGGCGAAAGGAATTCCAAATCCCATCGATGTGCTTGGATTAAAAGGATTGGGGAAATTCTGACCCAATGAGTATTCCTCCGGAACATATCCTTTATCCCCGATTCTGAGGGGCGCCTTGCTTAACTTGAGCGGTTGGTTGACATCACCCAGTACGCTGTTTGCTCTAAAGTTTAATGTCTCATTAGAGCGGTAAGTGATGTCTTCATCCGCATCATATATTTTGAAGGTCAGCTCATCGGCTGCACTTTTATTGCTATATAGCATCATAAATAAGCGCCAAGAATCTAATTGTTCAATAAAAACCGGACGGACCATTCCGCGGACTTCGTCGCCGCAGAAAGCCACAACAACATCGTTTTCATCAAGTACTTCCAGCGAATCGGTACCTATGGCGGCAGTCACTGTCATATTGAAACGATAGGCCCTGGGGTCGATTTCCCATGGTGATTCGGTCAATTGTGTTTGTGATCCTTCCTTTTTTGCCAGTAGCATAGCTGCGGGCGAACTGCTCGTTCCGTTCCCCGGATAAATAAGCGTATCCGCATGGCTGGCCTTTATCATATATCCTTCTCCCGGATACAACTTATCCAGGCTGCCCACCCAACCATAATCCTTGTAGTATTGGGCAAAACTGGTCTGGCTTTTAATCAGATCCAACTCGCTGGGTGTCAGAGTTTCAAGCGCTTCGTCGATAGGCATATTCACAGAAGGTGTATAGCCAATCCAGTTCCAGCCAGACACAATCCTGATAGGTATCTGCTGTGGATCCAGTGTAAACCCGACATAAGGAATCTGCTCGTCTTCAGCCACCTCTATTTTATACATAGCTGTATTGCTGAAACCGGCTTCCATCAATGGGCCCACCCAGCCGATGCCTTCCGCATATTCTGCAAAAGCAGTATCGGCGATGATGCGGTCACCGGAAGTAAAACTTATTTCGTTAATCTGGTCGCCAAATGGATTGTCTTCGTTGGCCAGGTTCAGTGATATCCAGGACCAACCCGCTTCAAGTTTGATCTGCTGTGCGACGGCACCATTTGCATCGAGTAACAGCGGTTCAGCCAGAGTTCCCTGCATACTATTCGATTCAAACTCTACAGAAGGTGTAATATCCCACAATTCACAGCAGCCGGAATTATCCCAGATGCGGAAGGTTATCTCTTCACCGGAAGTGCTGTTACTGAACACCGTCAGGTAGGCCAGATATTTATTCGGACCCGGCTCGAACTTTAGCTGGGTTTTTCCGCGGCATTCACCGTCGACGAATGCTCCGACCCGGTCATAAATATCTTCTGAAACCTCGCCTTGTACGGCGAGTTCAGCGGTGATGGTCATGGTATAGCGGTATTGAGCGCTGTGGAATTCCCACTCCGGTGGCCGCGCCATGGCATTGAGTTTCACTATCAAAGGTTCATTACCCATGCTGGTCTTAGCATATACCGTATCAATGTATGTCCCGTAATTGAGACCGTTTGCTACCTGGAAATTCACCGTCTGTACGCCTCCGGCATTAAGCTTACCATAAGCCGGCATTGCCGAAAGCCATTCCGGCATATCTGTTATTTCGAAATCCTCAATAGATGAACCGATATTGCGTAGGTCCATACTGAAAGAATTTTCATCTTCCACATAGATAATTTCATTGATTTCAGACGAATTCCAGGCAACCGGGTTACGGTTAACGGTAAATTCCCAAACCGATGCTTCTGCTAAAGGATTACCATAAACGTCTTTAACACCGTCCACGGTCATACGAAGATGCTGATTCTCTACAAAGCGGTTCGCCACACTAATTTCGATGATAATTGTTTTCTCTGATGCGGACCAGGTAAAACCTACAGCTGATCCTGTTTCGGTGTTGACCAGTTCAAAATTATCTACGGTCAGGGCCTCTGTATCGATATCCTCTGAGAAAGTGATCTCAATGAGGTCATTGGCCTCCAGAACACCGTCCGTCGGTTGGGGACTGCCGAAAGGCACAGGAGATGTCCTGTCAATGGTACCAGGAATTGATTCCGTGACTCCGTTGACCAGCCGGCATTTAGAAACAGCTCGGATCTGGTAATCACCATCGGATTTGCCGGATGCATCCCAGTACAAGCGCAACCAGGAATTATTAACAGAATCTGCGTCTATTTTCGCGCCATTAGCCGGAAACCATTTCTGTGTGCCGGCCTCGGCATATTCTATCTGAAATTCTTCCAGATTTTCATCGCCATAGTCATAACTATCCAGAATAATTTCCAGTGTATCGTGATTGCTTTGGTTAATCACCCAGTTGTCATTGATATTCTGAATCGCCAGATCGGTACAGGGCGGCACGAAATGCACGTCAAATTCCCGGACCTGCCAGAAATAATGACCGTCAGGACCGTCGTGCCCGTCATCCGCTTCCGAGTAAAATTTAATCTGGAGGCCCTCATAATCATAAGCTTCCGGTCCGCGCTCCACAGTCATGACAGCCTGTATCATATTACTGCCAGGGGTGCCGGGGATATCAAAATACATAGCATCTTCCAGCAGCACACCATTAATGCGTATACGTGCCCCGTTGGGATTGCTCTCCTGATTTACCGTCAGAAAATAACGACGGTCTTCTTCCGTCTGGCTGGTGTTACTCAGATTCAGATTAAATACTGCTTCTTCACCTGGCATAACATCTGTCGCTGAATAGCGGTCCGCAGTGAAAAGTACACCTTCACGGGGGGTTGTATTCGGCTCCCAGGGTCCGGAAGAACGCCCGCTCACCAGTTCAAACACAGGTGTGCCATAAACCGGATCACGTTTGATGTCCACGCTAAAGGCATCGGCTTCATAATTTAAAGTGGAAGTTTCATCATCATCATAAAGTACGTAACCGCTGGTCGTGGTTTTGGTGCTGGTTTCACTGCCGGACACACCCAGGCCGAGGGTCATTTTGTAGGTGGAACCACCAACCAATCCAACGCCATTTACTGTATACCCGGCTTCGTAACCAATTTCCTCAGCCAGTACCATATCAAAAGAGTAGGTATTGGTTTTGCTCAGGGATGCGGAACGGGTGTACTCATAATTAACGCCGGAACTGAAGGAAATATTTTCGTCAAATTCGGCTGTTCTGCGGTTCGCCTCATTATTATCAAGAATCTTTTGCCATTGCTCCGCTGCAGCAGTGTCCTTTGTAACTTGAAGCAGATTCGGAATCAGAACCGTGCTGATATAATTTTCGGTGTACATATAAGTCGTTGCAAATCCGTCCGGCACAAATATCAAACTTTGGTAAATTTTAATTCCGTAATCACCATTGCCGGTCGTGTCTTCGACCATCAGTTGGTCGGTCAGACCATAGAGCAAATTCAGAGCGCCGCCGATAAAGAGATCGGATTTATTGCCAATCATCTGATCATCAGCAGTTGTTGAATAAATTTCTGATGTTGAAAATGCATAGGTCTGTTCGTGGGCAAACTCCTGAGAAAGAGAAAATTCGGCCGAGGCTGAATAATCCAGAGTCACATCAAGTTCAGTCTCCACCGAAAAGCCCACACCGGTTTCAAAAGTATAATCCCCGCCCAGAGACGCTGTGGAGTGCGTCTCCAATGCTTCGCTTTCGGCGAAGGTCATCGTAAAGGCCGTTTCGTAAGTGCTCTCTTTTGAGTAGTAACTGTAGCTGCCGTCACCCGGGGGATCGTGCAGGACCAACAAGGGAATATCAGGCGTAGTGGTGGTGAAGGATGTTTCCCTGGCCCGCTCACCAGTAACAACGGCCCAGATGGTGTTGTCCTTGCTTCTGCCCAGATCATCTGTTACAGTAAACGTGGCATTCAGTTCGTAGTCGTGTTCGCTGCCATTGGCTGTTAGATTAGGTAAATAAGGCAAAAACCTGTATGTGGTTTTATTTTCATTATTGGGAAAATCAAATTCGCTGTCTTTATTGGAAATAGCATCGGTAACACTTACCTGACCGCTATCGATGTAAGACTTATTGCTGCCGTATTTTTCATAGGTTTTAATTTCAACTTCATAATATTCATTCTGGGCGAGTACGATTTTGCCCATTTCATGCACTGGCAATCCGACGATTTCCACGTTAAGCGGAGCACGCCATGTGACACTGAGCACCTGGGCCGTATCTTCCAGGGAAACCACGTGATTGGCGGCAAAATTTTCATCAGAATTGATAGAAACCGAATCGATAGCCGTCAAACTCACTTCGTATTCCATTGGGGGCAGGGCTGCAAAGCGTAAATATCCGCTGCTGCTTGTGGTATCACGCAAGGAGTAGCAGCCGTTACTGCTGTTTAGATCCACGCTGAAGCGCCCGATAGGATATTTTTCCTTACCACCGGTTACCGAAACTTCGAGGGGAAACGTTTGCGTATCAGTAAAAAGCAGATCGGCTAAAGGTTGTAAAATATTTTCGAAGGAAATCCCGTCCGCCGGTTCCATGGAATGACCTTTATAATAGGCCGTAAGCGTGTGACTTTCACCAGGCTCAAAATCCATTACAAATTCGCCGTTTTCATCGGTTAATGTAGTCGGTTGATGAGAGTGACCATCTACTAATATTTCGGCACCTTCAACAAAACAGGAAGTACCTTTAAACTTAACAAATCCACTGACCTGCATCATCGATTCGTCAATGAAATTAACTTCCGAGACTACGCGGTTGTCGTTGTCCAGATACACCTGCCGGTTAGCCGGATTAAAATAAAGATGGTTTTCCTTTGCCGGGGTTACGGTAAACGTTTGTCCTTCACCATAATAAATCCCTGAAATATCGTAATTCCCATCCGAATCTGTAAAAGCGCTAACTCTTACTTCAGCCTTGTCATCACTCCAGGCGGGTCCATAAAGGTTTCCGTCATTATTATTGGCGGTCAAATCGAAGACATAATCATCACTGCCTTCATCAAATTTCCAGTACCCCTGTAAGCCGCTTTCATTGCCGCTTAAAGTACGCTGCATATTGCGTTGTATATCATCTGCAGTGCGGGCTGTATTCCACAAGCGTACATCATCGATTAAGCCATTAAACGGAATTCCGGGCGGATCTTCACTACGGAAATCGGCACCGATGCGCAGGGGCCATTGATAATCGGCATCTGAACCGGGGTTAAATTCACCCTTCAGGCTGCCATCGATGTACAGGCGCAACTTGTCGCCATTTTTGCGAGTGGCGGCAATGTGATGCCATTGATCGTCGCGCAAATCGATGCTGTCTACCTGGGCATCTACCTCTCCACCGTTCCAGGAAAAATGCAGTCTGCCTTCGGTGTAGATCTCAAAATTGAAATTTGGTAGATGGCGGTAATTACCCATCACCAGGCCAACACGTTGTGTGGCGGGAATCGTTGAAGGGATTTTTACCCAGGCTTCGGCTGTCATTTCTGAGGAGATATTCATAGAGCCATCCGTGCCGACCTGTACATAATCATCCTCGCCGTCAAAAGATAAAGCTGTGCCAAGTACAGGGTCGAGCGACACTTCAACATCGACTACCGGATTGCCGCCCGTGGTGCTAACCCTGCCCATTATTTTACCGTTGGGATTGATAAAACCCATATCGCTGCCAGCCGGGCTTTGGCCATAAGTATTGGAGACGTATACTTCATAAGTGTAATACTCACCTGGAGCAAGATCCACGTTGTCATCGTAACTGTTTTGACCGGGACCAACGGTGGCAATTTTTGTGCTGTCACGGTAAACTTCGGTTTCCCCGCTGGCCTGGGGACTAAGCACATCTACGGACCAGGAAATCGTGATTTTATTGCTGGATGTTCCATCCGTAGCACTGACAGTAGGTGCCTCTGGCGGAAGCAGGAAAAAACTCCACTGACCAAGATCTGCACCAAGGCTGCCGGATGCCGAGTTCATTTGCCCGATAACCGGCTGGCCGATAAGAATATCACTTTTATATTGCCCGCTTTCAACAGACTCAGCGCCACCGGAAAGTACAGCCCCGTTGCCGAGTTCCATTTCCTGTGCCTGTAAGATTATTACAGGAAGCAGAATAAAACACAGAACCCGGAGAATGGATATACCCGTGCTCGGTCTGTATTTATTTTTTATATTTAGCATAATAGTCTTTTCTCCTTATTAAAATGCATACAAATTCCGTTTTGGTTCATTGTATCGTTACCGGAAAAAAAACTATTTAACACCAAATACTATAAACGTAAATGAGCAGTCCTGAGGATTACCGTTACTTGTTCCGTCGATATCCACCATATTGAGCGTAAAACCCGTCGTGCTCAAATTGGTGATGCCAACAGTGTTGTCTACGGCTGCACCGTCACCGGTTTCAGCCGGATTGGCAACAACAATAGGAGTGGATGAAAAGGCTGTATCAAAAGTAATGTTATAAATACCTTCAGTACTTCTTTCTGATTTAAATCCGGACCCACGCAGGACACCGCCGGTGGAACTAACAAATCCGGTTATAATTTTTAAATTACCGTCCAAAGCACCCGGAACCCAAAGTCCGCCATTCGTCTGAATATCATCGTTAACCGTAAGGTCCCCGTCAACCGTGGCTTTGCTGTCAATCAAGACACCTGCTTCGTATTCTGCGTTATAATTTACAATCAGTTGATCACCATTATCTTCGCCCGTTCCTAAGAGCGCCAGGTTGCGGCTGTCGTCGGTTTGGCTGGAATAAGGCCCGCCCTGAATCCAGACGTTGTAATTGCCACCATAATCCACCCGGAGGCCTCCGCGTATATCCATTTTATGAGAGGGATCTGGCGTACCTATACCAACATTACCATCATCCTTAACGGTGATACGTGCAGTGCCGTTGGTCATAATATTGATATCGCGGTTGGCACGGATTTCGGTAACATCCGTACCGGCCACCATATGTATAAAACCTTGGTTTTCCTTGCTTAAAATCAATTCAGCATCACCACCGCCCGTATCCAGAATATGCAGGTCAGCGTCAGGTCCAGTCGTACCTATACCGACATCCCCGGATGAAGGGAAAACATTATTTGTTCCGCGAACCGACAGGCTATAGGGCGCCAGAGTCAGTGGAATGCGCGGTTCCATCACTGTTCCATTCACCTCGACACTTAGATAATAGGTTTTATCAAATGGTAAATTAAAAGGGGTGTCGCTACCCAAGATGACATTGTATGTACCATTCACTACGGTCACATCGGAATGGGTCTCCAACCA
>CAZJNP010000090.1:0-9218 GCA_964547355.1 uncultured Calditrichaceae bacterium | reverse complement strand
GCGGTCCCACTTGGGCGGTGTCGCCGTCGATGGCCTGCCGCCCGGCAAAAATGAGATCGAAGGGGCCTAACTTTTGAATGGCGGCCGCCAGCACGTAAGAGGTGGCCAGGGTGTCGGCTCCGGCGAATTTGCGGTCGCTGACCAGAAAGGTCTCGTCGGCACCCATGTACAGACATTCCCTGAGCAGTTCGGAAGCCTTGGGCGGCCCCATGGTCAGCGCTTTTACCGTGCCGCCGAATTTTTCCCGGGTCTGCAAGGCGAGTTCCAGCGCTACTTTGTCTTCAGGATTAAAAATTGCAGGCAGTTTTGCCCGGTTGACGGTGCCGTCCGGTTTCATGACTTCACCGGAAATATTGGCCGTATCCGGGACCTGCTTTACCAATACCAGAATATTGTAACCCATAGCGAACCTTTTGTTTAGTGAGAAAAGAGTTTAAGAATTGGAATATGGAATGTAAGTAACAGAAAAGTTATTTTCAAGATCAGTTCCGCAATATTTGTCAAGGTGCGAAAAATTTAATCCTTTTTTAAGGCTCTCCTCTATGAGAATACCTGGTTGTTTAGTTATTGGTTATTAGTTTATTCCAATTCCATCGGGTAAAATGGAAAAAGAAAACAGGAGAGAGAGAAAAGAGGAAATAGGGAAAAAATCCTTCATTCAAAAACAAAACTCCGAGAAACCATCCCTGCCACGGCATCCGGGCCGCAATCACTTACACCAGAATGGAAGGATGTTTTTGACTAACGCCGCCATTCATGGCGGTGCGCTGGGCCGCATGCCAACTCCTGCGGGGCTTCAGCCCGGCACAAACGGGCTAAAGCCTTTTGTGGGTGTGCGGGAGTCGGGCGGCTGCACGACCCTAAAGGGCCGTGATAGTTGGAAGCGCCTCTCCAAAACTCCTCTTAACTCTCGGGTCTTCAAATCCCAAACCCCAAGCGCCAAAACTCAAACAAATCCCATTTTCCAGTGTTCAAACAACCAAATGGAAAACAGAAAAAGGAAAAAAAATTAGAAAACCGAACACTAATCACTGATAGCCGATTTCTGATAACAAACTCCCAATTCAACATCAAAATTTATAATTTAGATAAACGTCCAGCGGTCTGTTTGATAAAAGTTTACGGAACCAGCGACGGCCGTACCTTCTGGGGTGAGGGAACGCATCGGAATCCCCGCCGGTCGTTTGCAATTTGTTTTCCGTGTATGAAATCAGTAATTTCCCTGCCGTTTAAGAAATCCAGTCATCCGAAAGAAACCATGAGCAAGAAGAACAGCATTTTAGTCAAAGGTGCCCGAGAACATAACCTGAAAAACATCGACGTGGAGATCCCGCGCGATAAATTTGTGGTGATCACCGGCCTGTCCGGCTCGGGCAAATCCAGTCTGGCGTTCGATACCATCTACGCCGAAGGGCAGCGCCGCTATGTGGAGTCGCTCAGCGCGTACGCCCGTCAGTTTCTTGGTTTAATGGAAAAACCGGACGTGGACTATATCGACGGCTTGTCCCCGGCCATTTCCATCGAACAAAAATCCACCAGCCGCAATCCGCGTTCCACGGTGGGTACGGTGACGGAAATTTACGATTATCTGCGCCTGCTGTTTGCGCGCATCGGCACTATGCACTGTTACAACTGCGGACGCACGGTGGAGCGGCAAACCGTTCAGCAGATCGTGGATACGGTGCTGTCCTGGCCTCCAAAGACGCGCATTCAGATCCTGGCGCCGGTGGTGCGCGGCCGGAAAGGCGAATACCGCGAGGTGTTTAATCAGTTCCGCAAGGATGGTTTCGTACGCGCCAGGGTGGACGGCAAGGTGATTACCCTGGATGATGAAATTGCGCTGGAGAAGAATAAGAAGCACAATATCGAACTGGTGGTGGACCGCCTGGTGGTGGAACCCGGCATTCAGAAAAGACTGACCGATTCCATCGAGCTGGCGCTTAAGGAAGCCGGCGGTTTGCTGTATGTGAACAAGGCGGACGCAAACGAAGATGTGCTGTTCAGCGAGCAGTTTGCCTGCGCCCATTGTCAATTGTCGTTCGAAGAGCCCGCCCCGCGGCTTTTCTCGTTTAACAGTCCGTACGGCGCCTGCCCCAAATGCGACGGCCTGGGCGTGCTGACCCAGATCGACCCGGCGCTGATCGTACCGGACGAATCCCTGTCCATCAATAAGGGCGCCATCCGGGTGCTCAGCAGCCGGTTGGAGGGCTGGCAGTACGAAATGATTGCCAGTCTGGGGCGGCAGATGGGATTCAGCCTGGATACGCCCTGGCGCGATTTACCGCACGAGGCAAAACATGCCATTTTGTACGGCACCGGCGATGAAGAGGTAAAATTCACCTATGCCCGGAAAAACGCCCATCTGGAATGGTACAGCCGCTACGAGGGGATTGTGAATAATTTGCTGCGCCGTTACCGCGAAACCCGTTCCAACCATGTACGGCGCTGGATCGAAGGTTTTATGAATAACATTCCCTGCGACGTGTGTCATGGTGCGCGGCTGAAAAAAGAAGCACTGGCGGTAACCATCAACGGGAAAAATATTTACGACGTCACACAGATGTCCATTAAGGAAGTGGCCCGTTTTATTGCCGGATTAAAGCTGACCAGGGAACAGGAACAAATCGCCCATCAGATTCTGAAAGAGGTTAAACAGCGCCTTCAGTTTTTAATTAACGTGGGGCTGGACTATTTAAGCCTGAGCCGTTCGGGGGGTACGTTATCCGGCGGCGAGGCCCAACGCATCCGTCTGGCCACGCAGATCGGTTCGCAGTTGGTGGGCGTGCTGTATATTCTGGACGAACCCAGTATCGGACTGCATCAGCGGGATAACAAAAAGCTGATTGACACCTTGCACCAGCTCCGCGATCTTGGGAACACGGTGCTGGTGGTGGAGCACGACCGGGAAACGATCGAAAGCGCAGATTATGTGATTGATCTTGGCCCCCGGGCCGGAAGGGAGGGCGGGGAAGTGGTGGCCGCGGGTCCGCCGGCAAAAATTGCCCGCAGCCGGAAAAGTTTAACCGGTTTTTATCTTTCCAATAAAAAAGAGATTCCCATACCGCAGACACGGCGCAACGGCCAGGGCAGGTACATCGAACTGATTGGCGCCCGCGGGCATAATCTGAAGTCGGTGGATGTGCGTTTTCCGCTGGGGATGTTTATTTGTGTGACCGGTGTTTCCGGTTCGGGCAAAAGCACGCTGGTCAACGAAACCCTGTACGCGGCCCTGTCCCGTCATTTTTACGGCAGTAAAACCGTGCCTTTGCCATATAGAGAAATTCGCGGATTGGAACACATCGACAAGGTAATTAATATCGACCAGTCGCCCATCGGGCGTACGCCGCGTTCCAATCCCGCCACGTACACCGGATTATTTACGCCCATTCGGGATTTGTTCAGTCAGCTGCCGGAATCTAAAATCCGTGGTTACAAACCGGGGCGGTTTAGCTTTAACGTGAAAGGCGGGCGCTGCGAGCATTGCGAAGGCGACGGAATCAAAAAGATCGAAATGCACTTTTTGCCCGACGTTTACGTCCAGTGCGAAGTGTGCAAAGGAAAACGTTACAACCGCGAGACGCTGCAAATCAAATACAAGGGCAAGTCCATTGCCGATGTGCTGGATATGACGGTTAACGAAGCGCTGGAGTTTCTGGCGAATATTCCGTCCGTCCGGCGGCGTTTGCAGACTTTGGCCGACGTGGGGCTAGGGTACATTCATCTGGGGCAGTCGGCCACCACGTTGTCCGGCGGCGAAGCGCAGCGGGTGAAGTTAGCCAGTGAGCTGTCCAAAGTGGGCACCGGACGCACGGTTTATATTCTGGACGAACCCACCACAGGTCTGCATTTCGAGGACATCCTGATGCTGTTGTCCGTGCTGGAGCGCCTGGTGGAAAAGGGCAACACCGTGATCGTGATCGAACATAATATGGACGTGATAAAAACGGCGGACTGGATTATTGATATCGGCCCGGAAGGAGGAGACCGCGGTGGCAGAATCATTGCCGAAGGTCCGCCTGAGGAGATCGTCAAGAATAAAAAATCCTACACCGGACGTTTTTTAGCGGTTGAGTTACAGCGCGGCAAACGCACGGTACCTAAGGCGGCCGCTTCCTGAAAAGGATTCGGCGTGCGTTATTGCCACTGGGGGTTGGCATAGCAGTAAATACAACCGTAAGGGCAGGGCTGGTGCACGTAACTGCCGACGTCGATGGATTTGGTGCATCCGCAGTCTTTTCGGGTGGGGGCCTTGGCCTGCGAAACGTTGATATCCGGTCGCAGTTCGTTTAATAATCGCCCGTCGATGCAGTGCCCTTTTTTCACACCTTCCACTTCCAGCAAACGATCGTTACAACAGGAATATAGCGTCAATCCATTCTCGGCGGCTATGGTCGCCATTTCGCCAATTACAGAAAACTTTTGCGGATCGGGTAGATCGATCAAACGGGCGGAAGGGAATTTCTTTTTGAATCGCTGAATAAATTTAGCGTAAGGATGGGCGAAACTGGTGTAACAGCGAGTGATACCCATAGCGCCGATTTCACGGCAAAGGAAAGCGAAATTGTCCGGAATGTGGTTGGTGCGCATCTTGCCGCCTTCCGTCCAGTACACTAGGGGGTCGTAACGCCAGATGATGCGCTCCGGTCCGTACAGACGCGTCAGCGTTTGCAACTGCTTTAGTGCCTGCGTCGGTTGAACATTTACTTTCTCCAGCATGGACGGGGGCAGGATGGTGAAATGGAAAAACAGGGCGTAGTCATCAAAAAACGTATGATGGCGTAAGAAGGGAGCGTAGTTTCTGGACCAGAAGACGATCCAGCCGACTGACCGGGGGCGTAAATCGATGACACGTTTTTGAGCGGGATAAAAGGGGTTGGCCACCTCGATTTGTCCGACTTTGATAGCGTCCATAAACCAGGACAGGTAAAAGGCCGGAATGTCGGTGCGCCTGGATGCGGAAATGATGGTTTTCATTGCAAGGCTTTTTCTCCGCGTTCTTTGTGATTAATTTTTTTCACGCAAAGGCCCGCAGAGAATTAAGAATATTAAATTTTTCTAACAACTTTTTGCGTTTAAAGAATTTGCTCAAAAGTTTGGATAAAGATTTCGTTTTCTTTTTCCAACCCCACCGAAATACGGATGCAGTGGGGCAGACCAAAGGCGTCCAGCGGCCGGACAATGATTCCCTTGCGCAGCAGGCGGTCAAAGATTGTTTGCGCTTTTTGCTGATTTTCCAGAATGATGGTCACGAAATTGGCGTGGGAACGGATATAGCGCATGCCTAATTTTTCGAACAACTGATAAAAAAGTTCTTTGCCTACCCGGGTCAAATGCAGGGTTTGTTCCAGAAAATCTTTGTCCTCCATAGCGCCCAATCCGGCGGCCTGAGCCACAGAGCTGGGTTCGAAGGCCAGTTTCACTTTCATTAAATTGGAGATCAGTGTTTCGTGGGCAAAGCCGTAACCCAGCCGCACGCCCGCCAGGCCGTAAGCTTTGGAAAATGTGCGCAGGGTGATCACGTTGTCCAGACGGTATTGCATGGAATCCGGATATTTGGGATCGTCATGGGCAAATTCAAAATACGCCTCATCAAGAATTACCAGCACCCGGGGTGGCACCTGTTTGATGAAATTCAGAAATTCGTTTACGCGAAATATGGTGCCGGTGGGATTATTCGGATTGGCCAGGTAGATGATTTTAGTTTTGGGCGTAACCCGTTCCAGGATAGCCTGCAAGTCGATGTGATAATCTTTTAAAGGCGCTTTGATTAGCTTAATCCCGCGCGACTGGGCCTGAATATCGAAAGCGATAAAAGAGCCGAATGAAGTAATGGCTTCTTCATCGTCCAGTAAAAACGTGCGCATGATCAGGGAAATAATACCCTCGGAACCGTGTCCTAAAAACACGTTATCCATTTTCACATCGTATAATTCGGCCAGTGCTTTGCGCAAACAATAGCCGTCCGCGGGTGGGTAGCGGTGCACTTCCTTCAGTTCTTTGCGCATGGCCGCTAAAGCTTTTGGCGACACACCTAGCGGATTTTCATTGGAAGCCATTTTGACGATCTGTTTCAGACCCAGTTCACGGCGCAGCTCTTCGATGGGCTTTCCGGCTTTGTATGGCTGCAGCTCTTTGATATGTCTTGGAACCAGCGGCATGTTTTTCCCTGTTCTTTTTTTTCGTATTCTGTTAGCCCCAGAATATAAGAAAAAAAATGTTTTGCCGGAATATAAATCGGAAAAAATGAGTCGATGGATAGTTGAGGAAAATGGGGAAGAAATTTTGAATGAAAGGACCGAGGGCAGAGGGCCAATGGCCAAGTGGTTTTCAGTTCTCAGTAATCGGTTGTCTGTTTTCGGTAGAAACACCAAGAATCAAAAACAAATCCCAAATTCGTCAGTGGACGGGCAGGTAACTTTTAAAATATAACCTCCAATGACCAAAACGAGGGCGGCGTTTGGAATTTACAAGATTGGAATTTGAGATTTATTTGGGATTTGGCGCTTGAGATTTGGGATTTTCTTAATCTAGTGATTTCTGCCTAATCTAAAAATAAAACAAGCCTGAGTGAATACCTCAGGCTTGCTCTTAAAGTGGGCGGTACTGGATTCGAACCAGTGATCTCTGCGATGTGAGCGCAGCGCTCTAACCAGCTGAGCCAACCGCCCGAAATGTCGAACGCGTAGAATTTAATAAAAAATTATATAAAAAGCATCAGTTAGCTTCATTTTATTTTGAACTGGGCGTATTTTTTTTCGGTGCTTTCCAGACACGAATATAATCCACCAGCATTTGGGTAGGAAAGCCTTGCGGTGACGGGTGCTTTTTAAGCGGACGGCGCAGTCCCATGGAGAGAATGACGTCCAGTGGTTGATGCCAATAAATATTTTTTTTGATCGCCACCATTTTGCCGTCCACATACCAGCGGATATCGCTTTCCGTCCATTGGCAGCCGTAAACATGGAAGTCTGCGCTGGGATCCCAGGGTGCTATCCAGCTCTGGCCTTTACGCAGAGGCTTTTTCTGTTTAAGTTCGGGATGGTAAAACACATGGGTGTAAAAATCAATTTGGTTTGCATGTCGAGGATTTTGCTTGAGCTCCACAAAATCGATTTCCGTCCACTTCTCCTTGGACCGGTGGGAAATCCAGAAAGCGGAACATACGCCCGGATAACGGGGGGCGGCTTTGATGCGGGCTTCAAAATATCCGTAAAGCAGGGCGGGGAGTTTGCTTTTGATGGCACCAGAGGTGTAAAAAAGTTTTTTCTTTTTACGCTGGTGGGGCTGGTAGCGCATGGTTAAAAGCAACATGCTGTCCGAGACGGTTACGTTCTCCGGCCGCCAGGTCCAGAGCCCCCAGGGACGTACACGGTGATTCCAGCGTACGGTGTCCAGTTTGTTTCCATTGAATTCATCGGAGTACTCGTTTAACAGTACCCAGCGACCATCCGGATCGGAAAGAGGCTGAAGGGGAGGATTCTGAGCCTCGCTCCGTTGGGTCAGATAAAAAAATAACAGACCTGCCAAAAGGCAAATTGACATAAAGAGTTTTGTTTTCATCTTCTAAAAAGACTTTCTAACTAAATGCCGTAACGCACGGTCAGGAAGAAGTAGTCGGATTTTGTGGATTGGGTATCAGTTTCTGTGCGCCGACTATTATGCTGATATTCCAGCGCGCCGGACAGCTCATGCAGCCACTGGTATTCTATTTTCATTCCCCATTGCAATAACGTGGTGACGTTTCCAAACAGGAATGGCGGCTGAGGAACGGAATATTGCTGCGCATAGGCGCCGTCTTCGCCCTTACGAATGCGGTTACCCCACAGCTTAACGTTCATGCCTCGTAACGGGCGGAACGCAATTGAAGAATAAATCATATCGCCGTTGTGGCCGATCCAGTGTCCCAAAAGATAACCGGCGTTTTGGTAGGTTTCTGTGGGAATGTAATGGCGGTACACAAAGGGATTCAACCGGACATATTCCGCAGCCACGGTCAGGTTGTTTATGGGAAAATCGGTGAGCGCACCTCCGATCTGGAAGGCGATCTGATTGCGATGATTGGCGCTGAACATTTTATTCGTATTGATTTCGTCGATGAACAGGGTGGCATAAAGAAAAGTGCCCGGCAGCAGATTGCGTATGCGTGCGGAAAAGAATATCTGGGCGTTGTCGCCGGCGTTGTTTCCGACTGTACTGCTCAGATAATGGTCGGCCGGACGAAAGAACATAAGCGGCTGAAGATAGGCGATTTTTAAGCGGTCGGCGTAAATCACTGACTCTCCCGCCGACAGATCAATGCCCGGCCAGGGGAATAAAGTGACCGAATGCATGGCGTAGTATTTTTGACGGTATTGGACGCGCGGATTGTTTTCCAGGCCGGTGGCGTAAGTGCCCAGGGAGTCGATAACGTCTGAATTCAACCAGCCGTGCATGTAATGAAAATGCAGCCAGCTGGAGGCTTTAATGTTTAATTGAATAAAGGGAAAAGCCGGCGGTTTGGAGGATAACACGAGGCGTCCGTTTTGTCCCGGTCCCCAGAGCATGCGATCCTTTCCGATAATCGCATTTCCCCAGCTCCACTGGAAGCTCATCCCGACCTGAATGTCGTCAAAGGATAGGTGGTCTTCATCGACTTTGCTTTTCAGGATGATCTGACCCGGCTGCGGGTTGAATTGGCGGGTGGAATTGATGTCGGCTCCGGATTCTCCTTCGTTGGTAAAGTGAAACCAGAAACCCAGCCTACGGCCCAGATAGCCTTGAAAGGCAATGCCATCTGCATGGTGTTCCCAGAAGCCTCCGTTCTTAAAACCGGCAGTGCGAAAAACGAGCGGAGTAAAGGTTACCCTGAAAAGGGAATCCTGATATCCAAACACACGAAAACGCCCGGCGTGGTCTTTTCGAAACAGAACCGTTTGTCTGGGCACCGGCGTTTTTTTCAGCAAATGGTTCAGTTCGTAACGGAAATCTTTCAGATAAAAATTCAGCTCCGCATTTTGCAGGGCATTGAGCTGATCTCTGCGAGCGGCGGTCTCAGACAGCTTTTGCGCCAGGTAAGTTCTGGACAAAGGTTTCATTACGTCATCGAATTCGATGATTCCTTTTTGCGCCATGCGTTCTAAAAAAGAATACACGGGGTCGGAAGCTGGTTGATAAACCACTTGTGCTTGCGTCAGGGAGAGGAAAACCGTAAACAGAAGAATAATCGGGTATATACTGAG
>CAZJNP010000089.1:0-9246 GCA_964547355.1 uncultured Calditrichaceae bacterium | reverse complement strand
TTATTGGTGTTCTAAAAGTTAAAATAGCCATAGGAAATTGAAAAAATACCTCTTTTTTGCTGAGGAGTAAAAGATGAACAGAGCATGGGTACGATGGATTCTGGCTTTGGTGATTACACTGTCGGCTGCAGTATATCAACGCATGACCGGACCAACCTATCCCAAAAAGGGGAAACTCCAGGTAGAGCGATTTGAAATTCATTACAAATTAACACGCAGTCATGGGGGCGCGGGAGATCAACCGGTGCAAATCCAGCTACCGGACACTTCTTTCCGGGCCATGCTTGTGTACCGGCGGTATAAAACGCAAGAAGACTGGACCAAGGTGCCAATGGCTCGGCAGGGGCAAGTTTACAGCGCGGCACTTCCGCACCAGCCGCCAGCTGGGAAATTAGAATATTTTATTTTGTTACAATATCAGGGGCGGAATTATTCCATTCCTGAAAAAAATACTGTTGTTACCCGGTTTAAAGGACATGTTCCAACCGCTGTATTGATTATCCATGTGGTGTTGATGTTTACGGCCATGTTGCTGTCCAGTTTTACTGCCCTTGAAGCGCTGGTAAAGGGCAAAAACCTGCGCAGGTATGTCTGGCTAACCTCAATAACTCTGTTTCTCGGTGGGATGGTTTTAGGGCCGATCGTTCAGAAATACGCCTTTGGCGCCTTCTGGACGGGTATCCCTTTCGGTTACGATTTAACCGACAATAAAACACTCATCGCTATGCTGGGCTGGATTTGGGCGCTGGTTGCCACGGTACGTTTCAAATCCTCAAAGGCCCGCTGGTGGGTGGTTTTAGCGGCGGTCATTTTGCTTGCCGTTTATTCCATTCCTCACAGCGCCATGGGTTCCGAATTGGATTATACAACCATGAAGGTTAAGACGGGTTGATTTGGAGTGACTCGAATTTGTTAAGGAAGAAATGTAATAAAACTTCCTGCTCATACTCTTGCTCCTACTTCAAAAAAAAGGAGCACCGTTAAGAAAGTGAAAATTCCAAAATAGGGGAGAACTCTTTTGAACCGGGCGTTAATACAACAAGCCGCGGACATGATTAAATCCGCCAAACGTGTAACGGCTTTTACCGGAGCGGGTATTTCGGTGGAAAGCGGCATTCCGCCTTTCCGGGGACCAAACGGGTTGTGGAGCAAATACGATCCAACAACGCTTGAAATCGGTTATTTTTTACGTTACCCGGAAAAATCCTGGCGGATCATTAAAGAAATTTTTTACGATTTTTTTGGAAAAGCGGAGCCCAATGATGCCCATTATACCCTGGCGGCTATGGAGCGGGAAGGTTTACTGCAGACGATTATTACGCAAAATATCGATTATCTTCATCAACAGGCCGGTAGCCGGCACGTATATGAATATCACGGTACGTCGGCGGAATTGGTTTGTCTGGATTGTCAGCAGATCGTCAGTCCGGAGGAAATTTCTCTTGAAAAACTACCGCCAAAATGTACGGCATGTGGGGGATTACTCAAACCGAATTTCGTCTTTTTCGGCGAGGCGATACCGGTTGAGGCCGCCGATCAGGCCATGTACGAAGCGCGCCATTCCGATGTGTTTATCATCGTTGGTTCGACCGGGGAAATCATGCCGGCCTCAATGATTCCTTCGATGGTTAAAGATTACGGCGGTAAAGTGATCGAAGTGAATGTGGAAGCGTCTAATTACACCAGAACGGTGACCGATCTTTTCCTGCAGGGCAAAGCCACGGAAATTTTTAACGCGCTTGCTCAGGAACTAAACCTGGATGAGACGGTAAAAGTGCTCATAGCAGAATACGTTCAAAATAGGAAAAAGGAAAAAACGTGAAGAACCAAATCATTCTGATAAAGAACTTCCCGAATCGCGCCTTTGCCGAGCAGGCGAAGGAGATCCTGCAACGCAACGACATCCATTGCGTTCTGAAATCGCCGGATGTGGGTATATTAGGAACCACATCTTCTGCTGTGGTTCATGGTGTTGATCTGTACGTTCAGGAAGAAAATAAAGAAAGAGCGTTTGAATTATTAAACGCTCTTTTTAATGGGATTTAGCCAATTTAAAAGGATGGCTTTATTTAACTCTTCTGAGATTTTTTCCAGTTCTCGTAGAGTTCCTTCTCCTTTTGCTTTCTTAATTCTTTGGCTAATTTGAAAGCTTCTTCCAATGACCGCTTTTTGTTCACATAGAATTTTTTAGAACGCGGTTTCCCGTCTTCGCTCCAGGTGGCTTGTACGTATATTATCTCTTGAGCACCGGCTTTAGCATGCACCGCATGTACACCCACCGTTCCGGACAAATTGTTCTTGGGCTTCTTTTGATAAAAAGGCGGGCGTCGTTTGGGCATAGGATGCTCTTTTTTGTAGATGTCTGCCACCATTTGATTGTGGTCGCGCCAGGCAATGGCGCTTTTAAGAGCTTTTTCTTTGCTCCCATACTGACGGTCACTAAATAGCTTGGAAGTAAAAACGCCTCCGTCTGCATAAATTCGCACGTACCATCCATGTGTACTCTTAGAGTCAATACGGCTAATGCCTTTCAACTTTTTCTTCATAGGTGGGCACTTTTTTTGATTAAACTATTAATGAATTAGATTAAACTGTAAAAAATATAATAAACCAAAAGATTCAATGCTAATCAAATTTAAAAAAAATAGTAATTATCCGGAGTCCATGTTTTTTAAAAATAATAAAATACATAAACATAAAACTACTCTGGAAGAAAATCCATTGTTTATTGAGTAGTCTCATATCTAATGAAGCCGTTAAGTTAAAGTTCTGTTTCGACTTGTGTGGTATAAGTTTTTTTAATGATTCAATGTCCACTTGCTTCAGGGAAATCACACAAAACAACATAATGCCGCTATTTTATCAGTAAACATTTTTTTGTTATTTGTTTGTTCTGTGTATGTAAATGTTAAAAAAATGGCGCTTGAATAATCAGCAGAGTCACGAAGCTTATTATATGCACCTTTTTGCAAATAACCATGAAATATGTCTGTGAGATATCTTCCTTGAATATCCAACCTTTTAACGAGTAATTGTTGCTGTCAAGCATAATGATTGAAGTGACTCCTGATTCTGTCATGAAACTTTTTTATACTATCGATGAACACCGTTTTCTGATCCAAAAATGAAGTTAAAAAATTATTGTGGAGTTCAAAGGGAAAAATTGGTTGAATGCATCAAAAGTATAATTAAATACGATCTGGTTACCTGTCTTTTAGTTTTGGAGCAAATTAAATGATTGGGAAAACAAGATAATTGGAAAAAGGATAAAAATAAAAAAATACATATTTCTAATCATCTTAGCCTCCGTTTTGAAGTTGAATAACAGCCGGAGCCGCCCTACGGCAAAGAAACTTTAATGAAAAACAAACTCATAACGCATATATCCCAGATTAAGGTAGCGGTTGGGTAACTGCCAATGCTTATTCTGTTGCGATGAAATAAACGTAATGAATAAATGCCGATAAATAAACAATTGAGTATTCCTAACTATTTAAAATTGTTCTTGACATCTTCTTTATCTAATTGTAAATAGATATTATAATGTCGTGCAACTATCATTCCCCATTTGGTTTTATTAAAAAAGGGAGACAGCATGAAGAAATTGTTAATTTTAATTGTATTATTTTTCACTTTTAATACAGTTAAAGCGCAGGGGATTCCACTTGAATATGGTGCAAGACTTGCCATTAATATGGCAAAGTTATCCCATGACGAGGGGGACACCGACTTAAGTTATAAACTCGGATTTGCTATCGGAATGTTCGCTACTTACAACATACAACAACAGATGTTCCTTGCCGGTGAACTTCTGTATAACCGGAAAGGAGGAAAATGGGAAGGTTCATCCGAGTATGATAACTGGAACAGCAATGTTATTATACAAACAATTACAATGAATCTATTATTCAGATATTATTTCTTACAAAATTTTGGACTTATTATAGGACCACAATTCAATTTCCTCCTTTCGGCCAATGAAGACTGGGAATCGACTTCTAACGGACAAACTGAAACCGGCTCTGATGATCTTAAAGACCATTTAAAATCTTTTGAAATGGGAGTTATCTTTGGGGTAGTCTATCAACTAAATATTGGATTGATAGTGGATGTCCGATATGCGCTTGGTTTAACTAATATGTCGGATCAAGATCAGGGCGAAATAAAAAGCCAATCAATCTTAGTCGGGTTTTCCTATCCGATTATTAAATAGTGCTATTTATTTCCATAGAGTCAATTTCCATTTGTGGGGGGATGATTCTATTACTACACGATTAGCTTTTGACTTAAATAACGACATAGAAGCTCAAAAATTAAAGTATGATTAGCCGATTATATCGGCTGTTGTCTGAATTACCTTTTTGAAAACAGAACCAGGGGCAGCCCGAATGTCTGGGCACCCCTGTTCTGTTTAAGCTCATTCTTCTTTGCCGGTTAATTTGCGGATTCGATCTTTGATGGATTTAAGTTGATTCTCGATCGCCTGGGCCTGGGATTTCAGAATGTTGACTTCCTGTTCTTCGCTAAGTTCAGGTTGAACCGGTGCGGGATATGCATAATTGGCCGGATAATAACCACGTCCCCAGCCAAAACCTGCACCTCGACGACCGCCACCCCAACCGAAACCAAATCCGCGTGTAAATCCCGGAGAACCATATCCTGAACAGTAACCCAGACGGCGTCCGGTCATCGGTCCTTGTCCCAAGGGACCTGTTCCATCTCCTCTTGGCATGGTACACCTCCTTTTAGTTTATTGTACAAGGAATGAATCATTGGCCTTGAGTGGATTGTGACAAATAGGCGATTTATCTACTGTTCCACCAAAAGGCCTTTTTTAAACATTTCGTAAGCTTCTTTTATCGATCCGTAACCAATACCCCCGTAAATTTTTACCCCGGCTGCTTTTAATACGGAACCTGCCTTAGGCCCTACCTTGCCGGTGATCAGGGCGCTGATGCCGTTTCTTACGATCATCTGAGCTGCGCTGGTACCGGCGCCGTGTTCGGCTTCGATATTGGCACGATTATCCAGATATTCTGTTTCGTCTGTATCCGTGTTCACCACAAAAAATCCTTTGGCCCGCCCGAAACGAATATCTACCTGTTCGTTCCAGCCGTTTCCGTATGCCGAAAACGCAATCTTCATCTTACCTCCTTTAATTCTGAAATTTGATTCCAAATCTGTTTGATAGTGTCTTTTAGTTTTTCGTCAGTACTTTCCATTAATGTGTGTCCCATGCGTAAGGTCTGATAAAACGTGGCACTATAGGGAATTTGGGCAATAACCGGTATGTGCTCCTCTCTGCAAAATGCTTCAATCGACGCACAGGCTGCAGGATTCAAATCGCTTTTATTGATTACGCAGGACGCTTCCACCTGAAAATGATTTTTTAAATCCACCAGACGCTTAAGATCATGCAGGCCGGAATTGGTAGCCTCGGTAACGATTAACACATGTGAAGCGCCAGAGAAAGAAGAAATTGCCGGACAACCCACACCCGGAGGACCATCCACCAATACCACAGGAATATCTTGTTTTTCTGCCAGAGTGCGCGCTTCCGATTTTACCTTTGTTACCAGCTTACCGGAATTATCCTGCCCGATACCCAATTTTGCATGTACCATGAGTCCGCCGAACCGGCTACGGGAAAGGAACAGGTCGCCGGTTTGAATTTCTTCCATAGCGATCGCCTCATCAGGACAGAGATAATGGCATACACTGCAACCTTCGCATTTCATCTCATTGATCACGTATTTCCCGTCTACCAGATCAATGGCGTCGAATACGCATTTTTCCTGGCAAATGCCACAGTCGATGCAGGTATCATAATCAATGCGGGCGATTTTTTTACTATAAAATGCTTCCCGCTTCTGGATTTCCGGCCGATACAGCAAATGCAGATTGGAAGCATCCACGTCACAATCTGCGACCACTGCCGAACCTGCGGCCACTACGCCCAGAGCGGCGGTTATGGTTGTTTTTCCTGTGCCGCCTTTTCCGCTCATTACCACAATTTCTTTCATACCTGCGCCTCAACAATAGATGTGATCTGTTGTAACAAAGAACGAAAAATTCGCTCCATTCCGGCCATTTCTTTGGCGATTAATTCTCCCCGCGCATAACGCTCTGCGATTTCCCTGGATTCGGGTATTTTTGCCATGATTTCGATTTGTTCTTTTTGGCAGTACGCTTCGATCAGATCATCTCCCGGACCGCTTTTATTAATCACCACCTGATAAGGAATATGCAATTGTCGGACGACCTGAACCACAAGGTCGAGGTCGTGCAGACCAAAGGGAGTGGGCTCGGTAACCAGGATGGCAAAGTCCACATTATCAAGTGCTTCCAGAACAGGACAGGAGGTTCCGGGCGGAGCGTCGAAGATATTGATGCGGCTTACTTCCTCTGTATTTTTAGTTTCGGCGATCAGTTGAGGAACGGCTGTTTCACCTAATTTTAATTTACCCGCAATTAAACGCAGATTATTTTCGTCGGATACGGTTACAAGGCCGATTTCTTTTTTCCCTTCAGAAATGGCTTTTTGCGGACACAATTCCAAACAGCCATAACAACTGTGACACAGGTCAGGGAAAACCATGACCTGATCCGGTAAAACAACCAGCGCGTTGTATTCACAAATATCGGCACATACGCCGCAATAATCGCACGTATCGTCATCAATAATCGGGATCATCCGTTTGATGGTTCGTTCACTTTTCACCGCAAACGGTAAAAAGAGGTGATCGTTTGGTTCTTCCACATCAAGATCAAAAAGGGTAACGGGATATGTTTGCGCGGCCACAAACGCTAGGTTGGTGGCCACCAACGTTTTCCCCGTGCCTCCTTTTCCACTGGCAACAGCGATATTCATCGTTTACCTCCTCGGCCTCGTCCTTTTCCGTGTCCGTGCCGCCTACCTGCACCGGCCCAGGATCGAAAATCAGAAGAATCGCATTCCGGACACCGACCCGGAGCCTGAGATGAAAACACGGCGCCACAGTCGTTGCATTCAAAATAGGGATTCTGGTAATCAAAATGGCCTCCTTCAATACGCAAAGCGTAGCCCTCGATCAGGACTTTTGCATATTTATGGCGCGCCTTCTCAATCAAACGCGAAAAAGTCGGCCGGGAAATTCCCATTTGATCCGCCGCTTGCTGGTGGTCAAGCCCAAGATGATCCGCCAGACGAATGGCTTCAAATTCATCGACGGTCAGAATGATCACCGGCAGTTCCTGAGCCGGAATTCCGGACGGTTTGAAGTGTGTGAATTTTGGCGGCATGGCCACCCATCGTTTTCGATACGGACCGGGCATAACCTTCCCTTAAATTGACTTATGTTTTTCTTTCTTATACTAATTTAATGAACATATGTTCATGTTGCAATTAAATTTTTCGGGAATTGACCACTTTACCCCATCTGTCCTGAATACATTTTTATCTCTTATGATAACTACCGGTTTCAATCTAAAAATGCCCGGCAAAGGTTTTAAATATCGAGACCATATTATTTACAATCCCGCAGGGATGAAATGTTTATAGAACAAAAGGCAGCCTCCATGTCTTAAACCCCATCGGGGTGGCATGCGGATTGGCCTTATCGTTTAGCCCATGCATGGTCAGGCACATATCATCCCTACGGGATTCCCAGATGTGGAGATATTGTCATGGCTATAAACATGCCGCCCAGCCGGGGCGGGTAAAAACGGAACATCAGCAATTGATGGATTACAAACATTTTTTAATTTACCCCTTATTCATTGATAATCGGATTAAATCGCCTTCCCGGAAACAGACTGTAAAGTTATTGATATGTTTGCTTTGCTAAATATCTAAAAATTCAACTGAATTCTTATTCCATGATAATGAAATTATCTCATAAAATTGTTTAGGACAGTTGTATTACTTTATCAGGAATAAAGGTTTTTTTCTTACTTATGCGCAGGTAAATGGTTGTGGCTGCCAGATCGGGAGAGAAGGGAGGTTTTATTTGTGAAATTTATCGGAATTTAAAGATTTGGCTTAAAATCCCGGGCAGGCTGTATCTGGGGATGGATTTTATGGAATACGGTTTTTTGGTAATGATCGACTGTGCGGCCAATAGTCCGCTTTCTATGGCGGGCCCGATGCCTTCGCCCATATCCAGCGTGGCTAAGCCGGCAGCGTCGCCCACCAGGAAGACGGTATTCTGATAAAGCGCTGTTCGTTTAGCCCGCAGATAGTAGTTGTAGCCTTTAGGCTGAAAATGAAAGTCCGTTACCAACCCGAGCGCCGCAAGTTTTTCCTTCAGAACCTGCCAGTGCTCATGGATGGTTTGCCCTTTTTTCTGCATTACGGAAAGATAACCGCCCACGCCCACATTCAGGTAACCGTTCGCTTTGGGCACGTACCAGGAGTAACCGGACAAATCGTTTTCGTAAAACCATAAATGGCAGCGATTGTCCTGATAATCGTATCGGAATTCCTGTTCCATCGCCGTGATACGCAGGTTTTCGTCTTTAGGATATGCGCTTTTAAAGAAACGTCGGTACACCGGGCAGTTGGTTCCGCCGGCACCCACTAAAAACTGGCAACGGTATTTTTCGTCGATAATATAGTAACCGTTTTCCTCGCGAATCTCTTTTACTTCGTGTTGATGTATGGGCACACCCGAACGTTGCAGTAACCAGTGGTCGAATTCATAGCGACGGATGGAATACTGACGCGTGGGTACCGGAATATGTTTCCCTTTAATATGAAAATGTAATTTATCGAATTTTATCAGTCCGTGCGGATACTTTTCGGGGGTGGTCTGTAATTTTTTAAACACGCGCGGCGTAGTCCACCCGGCGCAGAGTTTAATGCGTGGAAATGCTTGTTTGTCCAGTATCAGTGCAGGTACATCCGCTTTATTCAGCCACCAGGCACAAACCGATCCAGCGGGACCTGCGCCAACGATGATTACTTTGCTTTCAATCATTTTTCCGCCACCTAAATAATTTTGAATGTTGAATTTTGAGTTACAAATGGTATTTTACATTAGCATTAAAGGTTCCAAGTGTTGGGCAGTTTACCATTCACTAAACCCGATCTCCAACCTTTTTAATCATTTCTTTCTCCATACATCTAATTCAAAATCTAAAATTCATCATTCAAAATTTCTTTAAGGTCTTTTGTTTTTGGGTAATTTGGCAGCTACAAGCCGGTACGATTCATCAATAAATTTAAACAGGATTTCCTTAGGAACGCTGCCGTCCAGAGTAATTGTG